>JACPUH010000088.1 GCA_016192345.1 Ignavibacteriales bacterium
TCACAGTAGCCACAACAAAAGGGGATGGAGAGAAAGGAAACCAGAAGACTTGCCGTGGGGATAAACTCAAAACGTGTGCACTCATGGGTTCCGCCCCTCAGCGGCTTCTCGTCAAAGCGAGGTATCAGGAGCCTCACGACGAGTTCAAAAAAAAATAAGCTCACTTGCCTTTCTCTTCTCTTCGGCGCTGCCGGTTCGGGGTCCACACGCGTGTCCCGCTGGGTTCCCCGGACGAACCCAAAAAGCAGCCGGCGGGGGGGCGATGACAATATTGCCCCGCGTTCATTTTCGCAATAACGATTCATTGACAATTTCATAAAAATTTCCGCTTGTGTTTAAGACATTTCTTAGGTAAAATTGCACCGCAGTTGATACTAATATTCCGCAAAAGACACTCGAAAAACGGACACGCTCTCTCTCAGCACAAGCTGCGCCGTCGTCACAACTCCTCAATTGACAGCACGACATTGATTTTCAGTCATCGAAGCGGTCTTTGCTTGTTCAACTCCACTCATCACCCATCCCAACTCAGGAGGTCTGTATGAAGCTAACCATTACCAAATGGTTTGCCTTTGCGGCCGTACTTCTGCTCATCTCCGGAACAACCGAACTTCTCGCGCAGGGCGTCACAACGGCGGGAATCAACGGCACGGTCCGGACCAGGTCGGGCGAAGCCCTTCCGGGCGCAAATGTTGTCGCTGTCCACGTCCCATCAGGCACTATCTATGGAACAACCACACAAGTCAACGGAGCCTATAATCTCCCGGGGCTTCGCGTTGGAGGTCCCTATACATTGAGTATCTCCTACGTCGGTTATGCAAAGCAGGAACTGAGCGAGATCTACCTTCAGCTGTCTCAAACTATTCGCCAGGATTTCGTCCTTTCCGAGCAGGCGATCCAGACCGGTGAAGTTCTCGTGACCGCAGAACGCGGTGCCGTGCTCAGCGCTTCGAAGACAGGATCCTCAAGCAACGTTCTCCGTGAGCAAATTGACCGACTCCCCACGATCTCGCGTAGCTTCCAGGACTATTACAAGCTTTCCCCGTATTTCACCGGAGTTGGCAACAGTGCAGCCGGTCGTAATAACAGGTACAACAATATCCAGATTGACGGAGCAAACTTTAACGACATGTTCGGCCTTGGCGCAACGGGAACCCCGGGCGGTCAGGGAGGAACAACACCGATCAGCCTTGAAGCTATCGAAGAGTTCCAGATCGTCGTTTCTCCTTTCGATGTTCGCCAGTCGAATTTCACCGGTGCGGGCATCAATGCCATCACGCGCAGCGGAACAAACACCTTGACCGGTTCGGCGTTCTACAATACGCGCAATGAAAATTTCTCGGGAAAGAGCCCGGATGCAGCCGCGACAAAGCTTCCCCCCTTTACCAATAATTCCTATGGCGTGCGCGTCGGAGGTCCGATTATAGAGAATCAACTTTTCTTTTTCGGTGCCGGTGAATTCGCCCGGGCTGACGCCCCCTTTACACGTACCTTCGACCAGTTGACATATGGGACGGATTCGTTCACAGCCTACGAAGACTCGTTGACCATCTTGTCCAATTTCCTCAGAAGCACTTATGGATACGAAACGGGAGGCTGGAAGTCCATCGCTCGGCCCGACGAAAGCGACAAGATCTTTTTACGCTTCGATTACAATCTCAGCGAGAGTCAGAAGTTGACGGCACGGTGGAATTACCTCAATGCCGTGACGCACAACTCACCCTCACGCTTTCGCGGAAGCCAGGACATTTACTCCGAGAATGCCGCTTATGATTTGAGAAACAAGACAAACTCCATTGCGATCCAACTCACGAGCCTTTTCGGAAACACAGCGTCGAATGAGTTGATCGTGGGATACAATAACCAACTGGATCAGCCGGTGTATAAGGGAAAACCTTTCCCGACGGTGGAAATCCGGACGCGAAGCGCAAGAGCGGGCGCGAATACCAGCGACAATCGCCTTGCGATCGGATCGGAGGAATTTCGGCACCAGAATGAGCTCGAGCAGAACGTCATCGAAATCACCGATAACTTTTCCTGGTATCTGCAGGACCATACCGTCACCTTCGGGGCGAAACTCGACTTTATCAAGTTCCGTAATCTGTTTATTCCCGATAATTTTGGTTTCTACCTGTACAACACGATCGGCGAGTTCATGGCGGGCAGAAGCCCGGCCTCGTATGCCTTCCGGTACTCGGCAACCTCCGATCCCCTGCAGGAAGCGAATTGGGGTTATCGGCAGCTTGGTTTCTATGTGCAGGATGAATGGACCGTGAATTCGACCCTGAGAATCGTCGGGGGCATCCGGTTCGATCTCCCGACATACACGGACAATCCGAACAACAACGCGAATTTCCAATCGGCCTTTGGTCTCAAGACCAGCGAACCGCCCAAGAGCTCGGTAGCCATTTCGCCGAGAATTGGATTTAACTGGGCGGTGGATGAAGAACGTAACACCCAGGTTCGTGGCGGCGTCGGTGTCTTCTATGGCAGATTCCCGGCAGTCTGGGTTTCGAACCAATACAGCAACACGGGAGTCGATTTTTACACGGTCACAACACGGCCCAGCAACTTCATTGCCGATCCCTACGGGCAACCAAAGACCGCAACCGGACTCCCGACTGCGGAAGTGAACATCACCGATCCGGATTTCAAGGCTCCTTCCATTTTACGGTTCAACATCGCGGTCGACCACAAACTCCCGTTTAATCTCGTGGCATCCCTCGAAGGAATCTTCTCCAAGTCTCAGAACGAAGTGTACTACGAGAACATCAACTTGGCAGGCGTCAAATCGACACTTGTCGGCGAGAATCGCGAGGTCTGGAGTGCCATCAATACAAACGGCACATATTCTTCAACGGGAAGGACAAAGGATACACGGTTTACCGCTGTCTACCTTGTGACGAACACCAACCAGGGCTCGAATGCGAACATCATCGCCCAAATACAACGACAGAACACGGAAGACGGGCTGTATGCGAACGTTGGGTATACCTGGGGCTCGGCCAAGGACATCGGTGGCACCAACAGCACCACCGCCAGCTCAGGCTGGCGCTTTAACTACTCTCAAGGAAATCCCAACAGCCCTGAGCTCTCGTACGCAGATGGCGACCGGCGTCACAGAATCTTCGGAACAGTCTCCTACCGGTATGAGTGGGATTGGAGCGGACTCGCGACAACGGTCGGACTCTTCTATAACGGTCTCTCCGGGTTAGGGTTTTCCTATCGCATTACAGGGGATGTCAATGGAGACGGCCTGAGCGACAACGATCTGGCCTATATCCCGCGTAGTGCAAGCGATATCGTTCTTGTCACATCGGCGGGCGCACC
Source organism: Ignavibacteriales bacterium (assembly GCA_016192345.1). Lineage (GTDB taxonomy): Bacteria > Bacteroidota > Ignavibacteria > UBA10030 > UBA10030 > UBA6688. The sequence goes on from JACPUH010000088.1 coordinate 3,331, forward strand.
GGCACCCCAGAGTGATTATGACGCTATGATGGCCTTTATCAATGGCGATTCGTACTTAAGCGAAAACAAGGGCAAGATCGCAGAGCGGAATGGCGCGGTGGCTCCTTGGACGAACCAGTGGGACCTCCGCATTACTCAGGAGATCCCGAGTTTCATGGGTCAGAAACTTGAAGTCACCTTTGACGTAACAAACGTCGCCAATCTCCTGAACAAGGAATGGGGTCGGGTACCGCTTGTGACCCAGAGTAATGTTGCCCTGATGACGTTCCATAGCGTGGCAACTTCAACCAATGATCCTGCAAACGTCGGAAAGGCTCGGTATCGTTGGACGGGAAATCCCACCATCAGCAGCCCGAGCAATACGGCGTCACGGTGGACAGCGCAGTTTGGCGTCCGCTATACGTTCTAAGAGTACCAGGTTCAGAAACACCAAAGCCCTGTTGTGCAAGCAACAGGGCTTTGTTTTGTACGGCCTTCCAAGGATGTCCAAAAAACATCGATTGAGGCTTTGTGCTACTTCAAGAGTTGGGGAACTAAACCAGTTTTCTGAGTTCCAACGTAGGCAAGAAAACTGCTTGCCGTACCCGCCCGACTGCCGGAGGCAATCAGGCGGGCGGGCATTTTTGGACAGCTTCTCTACGGTCATTCTTCGAGCAACGCTCCTCCCTTATCGATGTTGTCCCCGGTGAAGACCCGTGATTTCAGGGTGATCTCCTTCGGGACCTGCCTGCCGTTCAGGATGGAAAGCGCCGTCTCAATTGCTTCCCTTCCCCCCGTGGGATACTCAAAGCTCGCGGAAAGGATCCCCTGCTTCACGTACATCTGTCCTTCGTGGGGTAACCCGTCAATGCCGATAAAGGTCATGGACGCCTCCCGGCCGGACGCCTTGGCCGCGAGATACGCCCCATGGGCTCCAGGATCATTATGCGCGTACACCACATCGATGGCGTTGTAGCGGGCAAGCGCTGATTCCATCTCCTTGCGCGCGTTCGGCTCGAGCCATTTCATGTCGGCTTCAAAAACGATCTTCATGGCCGAGCTTCGGATCCCTTCCCTGAACCCGCTGTGCCGATCCTGTCCCGGCGTGGAGGTCATCAGCCCTTTCAGTTCCACCACGTTTCCCTCCCCTCCTCGAAGCGCCGCAATCCACTTTCCCGCCGCTCTTCCGATCTTTTTATTGTCTGCTCCGATGAAGCAGGTAAAATCATTCCCCTGAACCTTCCGATCGAGGACGATGACGGGAATCCCTTTCTGGTATGCCTCCCGAACCGGTCTGGTCAGCGGAACGGCCTCCTTGGGAGAGATGATGATCAGATCGACACCGGCTCGGACAAACTCCCCGACATGCGCGCTTTGTCTCAGGTTGTCGTTTTGCGCGTCCTTGAAGACAACGCTGACGTTGGGGTGCGCCTCCGCGGCTTTTTTAATGTCGGCGTTCATCTGCACCCGCCACGGTTCCCCCAGGTTACATTGGCTCATGCCGATGATCCATTGTTTCTGCCGGCCCTGAACGCCCATCGCAGTAAACAAAGCAAGCAGGAAAAAAACAAATATTATTCTTCCATTCATAACGAACCCCTTTCGTAAGACCTGACGGGTTTCCAAAACCTGGCAGGTCTTTCCTTGGTTACACAAACCTTGGATTTCTTCGTTGGACCAGCACCGCGAATACAATAATCAGACCGGAAAGGATCAGGCGTGTTTCCTCGCCAATGGCGTTGATACTGAGGATTTTTTCCAGGTAGCCGATCGTCAGGATCCCGAGCATCGTAAGCCAAATGGATCCGGTTCCACCGCGCAAACTGGTTCCGCCGATCACGACGATGGCAATGGCGGTCAGCTCGTACCCCACTCCTGCTTCCGGATCTCCCTGAAGTTCCTGCGCCGCCTGGCAGATTCCCGCAAGGGCACAGAACATTCCACAGAGAGCATAGGAAAGCGTCTTCATCCAGGCAACGGGGATTCCGGAGAGTCTCGCCGCTTCTTCATTTCCGCCAATGGCATAGAGATAGCGTCCCCAGCGGGTGAATGAAAGAAACGCCCACAACGTCAGGATACAGCCGACCAGAAGAAGTGTTACAATGGCGATATTGTCGTCGAAGACCCGTTCACCCAGGGTATTCAAGATGGAAGGGACTTCAACGTACTCATACGAACCATCCTGCAATTGCACTGCCGTCGATATTTTTTGTCCTCCGGATACGAGCTTTGCGAGTCCACGGCCAAGCACCATCATGGCAAGCGTTGCAATGAAGGGTTGGATTGAGAACCGGGCGATGAGTCCGCCGGAGGCCGCCCCGAGGAGAAACCCGACGATCAGGCAAACGAGAATGGCGACTGCGGCCGGCCAAGCCCAATGGATGGAAAAAAGGGAAAAGAGAACCGCGGTCAGCCCCAGGAGACTTCCGACCGCCAGGTCAATCCCACCGCAAATAATGACCAGGGTCATTCCACATGCGAGAATGCCAAAAACGGAAATCTGACGCAGCATGTCGCGATGCGTATCCCACTGGAAGAAAGCCCCGTCCGCATGGAATATCAACCCAACCATCACAACCAGGAGCAGTGAAAGTATCGCCCGTGAAGTGGAGGAAGAGAGTACGCGAGTCAACACCGGTACCTCATGGTCACCCGGAAGGAAAGCAAAAACCGTGAATGAGAGATCAGCAGCACCCCTGATGGGGCTTCAACGTCGAAGCGAAGGTATTGTTTTTTCGATGGAAAGGCAAAGGGGAGAACTACGGAGGCGTTTCACTGATTGTCCTGTTAAGACCTGACAGGTTTCACAAACCTGTCAGGTCTTGTCAAGCGGTTTCAGTTTCTCCGGGTGCGTTTCCCGGATCAGTGCGCGGGCAAGAAGCAGTGTCGGATCAACCAGCGGCGGGCCAAACATCGCTGCTTCAGGAATGGCGATGGGAAGTTCCGTGCATCCGAGCACCACGACCTCTGCCCCCTGATCTGACAGATACCGAAGCGCCCGAAGGATATCCGAACGGGCTTGCGACGTGACGGGGTTGGATTGCGCCTTGATACCATAGCTCGTATCGTAAATAGCCTTCTGCACACATTCCCTCTGCAGGTCCTCCCCCGGCTCCATCACTTCGAACCCGGATCGGCGGAGAGGATCGGAGTAGACTTTCGTTTTCAATGCCCCGGTTGTTGAGAGAACGCCTACCTTTCTGAGGTTCGGGAATCCTTCCCGAAGATGCCGGAGGGTCTCGTCAATAATACTGAGCAATTGAATCTTGTTCTTCGCCTCAAGGAGTTCATGTCGGACAACGTCAAGGATACGGGGCGAGTGTGCCGTGTTGCACGGGATGCCTGCAACGACGGCTCCTGAGGATTCAAGCGCTTGCAGGACCCGGACGATGGCAAAGGCCGGATTCTCGCCGCTGTTTTCCAGGAGGAAGCGGGTCCGGTCCGGCACGTGCGGCGTGGAGAGAAGCATCACGTCAAGATGGTCTTGGTCCCGCGCGGCATCCGTTTGGTCGAAGATTTTTTTTACAAGGTCAAGACCGGCGTACGGCCCCATCCCGCCGACCACGCCAATCCTTTTTCCTCCCTGTTCCATCATGCTTTCAGTCGATCGGAATCCAATAATTCAATTTAAGGGCAATAATATTATCGCCGGTGGTCTCGATGCTCTCCCAGAGCGCTCCCGGTTGCACCAACGCCCCCATCGGTGTGTTCAAAGATTTGTCCTGTTGCCACACGAAATAGAGTGTGCTTCCCAACCGCCACTCCCACCGAACCACGACGTTGCTTCGAAACGAACGGACATTGAAATCGCGATTGCTGATGGTAAAAGACTGCCCATCGGTCACCCGATGAGATCCATCGGCGTTGCGGGCAATGGTTGACGAACCTGTCCCGTACCGTATCACATCGGAGCTTCCGGGGGCCTTCAGCTCTCCGAAATCGTAGTAACGACCGCTCGCCGCGAACGGTTCTGCATAAAACTCCAGGCTCATGTCTGGTGTGAAATTATACGTAAGTCTTAGCTGCAGTGCAAGCGTGCTCCGTTCAATGGCCGCGAAAATATAGCGCCGTCCGTAGGTGGTATTTCCGGGGTTCGCCGTTGTGGTCACATATTGGTGCGCGGTAACGGACCGTTCATACGCAGGCTTGACCGAAAACTCCCATTGATCCCCAGGTCGCGGATCGAGAGAAGCATCCGCACCGAAGAACCAGCCGCCGAGTTCATCGAACTCATACTCGAGCGCATAACTCATCTTTGTCCTTCTGGTCACGCCGCTGGCCATCGAACCGGCCAGCCGCCATGCCTGCGGTGTTCCCATCAACGGTCCGCCACGTGTCAGGTTATCGCTGATGGCCCTTGCGCGGTATTGTGTTTCCAGGGTCGTTCTCCAGAAACTCTTCCATGTCAACCGGGTCGAGAGCCCGATGTTTGTAAACTGCCTGATGCCTTCGAAATTCCATCCTTGGTCCAACGTCACGCCGATATCGTACGTATGGTACCATGGAGAGGGAACGACATCACGGTAGCGTATGTTTGAAGACAGGTCGATGTCGTCGGCCGCCGTCATGCGGCCGATGTCATTCAGCTCAAACTCCGGTGACTCTACGAGAGCATTGATTCCCCAGAGCCAGTGTTCTCCCCCATACTTATTGAGGCCGATCACCGCGCTGTACCCGGTCAGACTCTTCTTTGAGGAATCGATCCGTGAAAAGGTTGCATCCGGTCTCTGGAAGTAGTGGGCGCTGGAAGCCTGGATGCGTGTCATCGCCCGAGTGCTTCCCTCGATGTGACTGAATCCGACTTCCCCATTCAACTCGTAGGTGCCGCGATCCATACGGATATTCCAGTTCCCTCCACCGCTCATGGCCTGACGGGCAAGAAGGTCCTCCAGCGGACTCCCGGCTTTGAAGTAACGCTGAACGCCTGTCGCAACAACACCCACGGTAGAGCCGAATGGCCCGAACTCCTGTTCGACCCGTGCAACACCATACGCTGTCATCGGTTCAACATCAAGGGTCCGGACAGGATCTCCGGGCGATCCTGCAATCCGTGCCTCCTCCCGTGCGGTCAACGCAGCGAGCGCCCCGATCGACAGGCCGGAGCTTAATCTGCCCGACACTTTTCCCGCACCCAGAATAGTGGTATTCGTGGGTTTGTCCACGTAGGTACCGGAAGCCGGACCGAGCGGTGCCGCCCCGATGCGCCGTGAGTAAAAAAATACCTGGTTGGTGTTACTCAGGAGCTTGTTCCCTTCGACGAAGAAGGGACGCCGCTCTGTAAAGAACGTCTCAAACGCAGTCAGGTTGACAACAGCCGGATCGGCTTCGACCTGCCCAAAGTCCGGATTCATCGTTCCATCGAGTGTAAAGTGGGGCCCGAGACCCATCTTCAAATCGGCTCCGACCCGCCCGGCGATATTGCTTCCGTCGTCGAAAGGGTTGTTCCGGTCGCGGCCGCCGGTAAAATTGGCGCTCCCGGCTGCATAGGGTGAGACTTCAAGCCGGAGGGTCGGTTCTATGTTCTCGATCCCAACCAGATCGCCGAAGAGTGAAGCCCAACCCGGATCCTTCTTTGACCGGGCGACCCAATAGACATCCTCATTCCTGCTCGGGATGTAGCGGTTGAAGTTGACACCCCACACTTGCTTCGGCCTGTCGTAGAAGCGGAGTTGAGAGAAGGGTATGGCCATCTCCGCAATCCACCCCAGAGAATCGATGGAGGTCCTGGCATCCCACACAGGATTGAATCCGTTGTCCCTTGCCTTGATCTCATCATCGATGGGGTTGTAGTGATCACGCCGAACACCTGCCGCAGTCACGCCAAAACCATAGGAACTCTTCCGGTCGAGATACCCGTCAATACTGATCTTGACCGCCTCTGAAAAGCCCAGGTCATCCCTTCGCGTTGCACCGCCGACAACATTCCGGGGATTCTTGCTGTACATCCTGGCTCCGATATACAACATGTCATCATCATACAAAGCAATGACCACTGTTCCTTCCGTTGCGGGCAATCCTTCCATGGGCTCCCGTTGCCAGAAATCCGTCACAGGTTCGCCTAACGTCCATTCGCTCTCATCGAGGAGCCCATCGATCGTCATGGAATTGTTCGGAATGCGGAGGGCCTTCATTTGCTTTCGCCCCGCCACGGAAGACACGGAAACCGCACTATCCGGAAGGATGAACTCGCCCACGGGGTGAGCCAACGCGGTTGGGCCATGCACGAAAAGGCTTACACAACAGGCCACAAGGATTAATCGATTGTTCATTTCAACGACCCTCTCCTTCAGTTCCGATCTCTTTGTCCCCCTGCCAGCGCGCCACCACTGCGGTGATCAAACAATTCCCCGCCATGTTACTGCCTGTGCGGGCCATGTCCAGAATGGGGTCGATGCTCAGAAGAATCCCGACCCCCGTTCCTATCACTTCTGCGCGAAATCCGAAGCTGGTCAATCCCATCGTCAGGAGCACTATGGAACCCCGGGGAACACTCGGGACACCTTTGCTCACAATGAAAAAAATGCCAAACAGTTCCACCCATTCCCATCCCGTCACCGGAACCTGAAACGCCTGCACCAAGAAGACAACGGCAGAACCGATGTACAGGGTGGTTCCCGTCAGATTAAAACTTAATCCCAGGGACATGACGAACGCCACGATGGCCCGCGGAATCCCAAACCGCTCAAGTCCGGCCATCCCCTTCGGCAGGGCAACCCCGCTGGAGGCGGTTGCGAAAGCAAGCACGACGGCTTCGCGCGAATGACGAATAAGCGTCCGAACATCGACGCCGGCTAGCACGCCAAGCAAGGGGAAGAGAAAAAAGACGAGAACCATTAATCCGCCCAGCACAGACAAGGCAAACAAAGCAAAGTTTGCCAGAACTCCGATGCCGTGTTTCCCCATCACTGCCGCCGCTGCACCAAAAACGCCAATGGGAGCGGCTAGCATCACGTAGCCTGCGAAGGTGAACATGATTTCGGTCAACGCGCGGAAGAAGCCAAGAACATCCCTTCCTCGTTCCCCCGCGGCGTGCAGCGCAACGCCGAAGAACACGGAAAAGAAGACAATCTGCAGAACATCGCCACGCGCCATGGCGTCCACGACGCTTTTTGGTATGAGCCTGAGCCAGAACGACTCCTGCTCCGAAACGGCTGCAACGGGACCCGACATTTTTCCCACTTCACCCATGACGCCCAGTATCCCCTCCCCCGGCTGGAGGAGAAATGCCGCACCGAAACCGATGGCGAGGGAAAGTCCGGTTGCCAGGAAAAAAAGGAGGAAGGACTTCACGGCAAGGGTACCCAACGTGCCGGCATTGCTTACTCCGGCAATCCCCACAACCAATGTGGAAAAAACAAGCGGGGCAATAATCATCAACACCATGCGAATAAACATGGTGGAGAGGATGTCAAGTCGTTGTCCAAATCCGGGAAACAAAATGCCGCACCCGATTCCGAGCATGAAGGCGATCAGGATCTGGTTGGTGAGCGAGGGTGGTTTGAGGCGCATGCAGGGGGTGTGAGTGAACACAAGAACCGGAGGTGTGCACACAGAAGCTGTGCCGGCATCCTCTCTGTTGGATCATAGCACCGTCACAACTCAACTTCCGAGAGACCGGAGAACCGGCAACTCTTTCATCGTCATCAACCCCGGACCCGAGGCGACAACGAGCGGAATGATGTTTACCAGGGCGGCAACCGTGGCACTATCGCCGAAGACTCCCGTCTTGATCTCAAGGTCAATCGGCGGGTCCCCGTCCACGAAAATTGAGTCGTGCGGGTTATCCGCCCCCACGTACATCTTGAGATCAAGCAAGAGTGAGTGGGTCGCATTATTGTAGCCGTTAATGATCTGGTGGATGCCACTGACTTGTCCCCTCGCAACCTCAAAGTACGGAGTCTTAATGTCCTTCGTGGCGATCATGGGGGCAAGGCTTTCCTCGACCCGTTGAAGATTCCACTCGAGGCCGGCGGCGATAAACAGGAGCGACTCCCGTAATCCGATATGCCCGAAGGTCCCCGATTTTTTCTTCTCCTCAAAATCGCTCACGGACATACCCGCTCCAATTTTCCGTTGCAGGGGAAGGCGGCGGCGCGATGCGTCGACGACACGTTCCACGGTAATACTGCGGATCTTTGTGCACATTCCTGTCGCCATCAGCGGGAGGGTATCCATCACAAAACCCGGGTTCACCCCTGTACCGACGATCGTGATGCCGTTCCGCTTTGCAATGGCGTCCAGTTCCATGGCGATCCTCGGATGCCGATCATAGGGATAGAACAACTCCTCCGTCGACGACACCACGTTGACATTCGATTCGGCACATTGCGCAAGTTGCGAGAACACTTTTTCGAGGAACGAGGAGGTCGTGTGGACCGCCACATGGGTTTGCGTGGAACGGAACACTGTGCGTGCATCATTGGAAACGACGATGCCAAGACGTTCCTTCATTCCCAAAATCTCTCCGAGATCCTTCCCCACCTTTGCAGGGTCGATGTCAATGGCTCCGACAAGGCGAATCCCGTTGTCTGATTTCTCCAGGAGCTTCCTCGCAGATTCGGCACCAATCGGCCCCAGCCCGTACTGTACAACGTTAATGGTCTTGGTCATAGGTTCATCAGTCCCTTGGGTACACCATGATTCGGTGACAGGCCGTGTGGGCAATCCGAGGGAATGCCCACCCGAACAACGAAAGGTGAAAGGGGACGGATAGTTCCCTCGATCGTGTGGAGCATCCGCCCCCGGGAAGGAATCTCCAAAAAAGGTTCCGTATCAACGCCATACGGAGGTACGCCCTCCTTGAAAATCTTCGCACTATCATTCAAGTGCATCATACGGCATGCTCTGAGAGTTATTTCCTTCGGAGAGTCAACGTAATAAAAGAACCGGCCGTCGCGGAACGATAAACGGTATGTGTCGCCTTCCGATAATCCGAATCTTTGGCATGATAAATATCCACAAAGGTTTGCGGGTTCCGGTCGAACATCGGGAACCACGTGCTTTGAATCTGGATCATGATCCTATGCCCCTTCCTGAACGTATGGTGCCTGTCGCCAAGGGGAAATTCAAGTGTCGTCACCTTGTTGGGAACCATTGCTTCGGGCGTCGTGAAGTTGTTGCGAAACTTGGCCCTGAGGATATCCGCCACCAGGAGCATTTGAAAGCCACCCAACCGGACACTAGAGGGGTTGGGCCTGGGATCGGGCGTATCCCCGGGAAAGACATCGATCACCTTAACAACAAAATCGGCATCGGTTCCCGTCGTGGCAACGTGAAGCTTCGCCTGAACCGGGCCCGCGATCGTAACATCCTCCTTCAAAACATCGGTCTGATAGACGAGCACATCAGGCCGAGTCCAGACAAACCGTTGATCCTCCACCATGAAGGTGTGTCCTTCGATCGTCCTGATCTCGGCGGAATAGGGCACCGGTTTTGCGGGATCACTGATAAAGGAATCCGACCCGGTCGATTGGGAAGGAGGGGTGAAACCGAGCTTCCCGTTTTCGTGCAAATAGAGCCGGGCTTCATCCCTTTGCGCCGGGGGCCACACATCATAGTTTCGCCATGTATTGGTTCCGGTTTCGAACGCCATGACCGGGGCCATGGTAAACTTCCCCTCGTCCTTCAGGAAATAATCAAAGAATGGTTTCTCTATTTCCTTCCGGTAGTACTCGCCGGTCTTTGATCCAAAACTCAGGTGACCCAATGTATCCCCATCCACGCGGCCCCACCCCCCATGGTGCCACGGACCGATGACATAGTACGTTTTGTTGGCCGGATTAAACTCCCGCATGGCCTTGTACATTCTGAACGGCCCCCAGAAATCCTGGGCGTCGAACCAGCCTGCCACGATCAGGACGGCATGGTTGATATTTTTCAGATCCTTCGGCACGTTGCGGGACTGCCAGTACTCATCGTAGGTCCCGTGTTTCATATAGTCGTTCCACGTTGGGACATCATCCTCAAAGTAACGCCTCGCATTCGAGGCGGCACCCAAATTCAGGAAGAACTCAACCCCATCGGGTGTGCCATAATCAAACCGGATGTCCTGACGCTCGGAGGGAGCGCGACGCTGACGTGCATTCCCGGACATCCACGCGAAGGCATACATCAACTGAAATGCTCCCCCGGAATGATGATCATCCCCCAGAAATTGATCCTGCGGAGGCGCTTGAGGAGAGGATGCCTTTAATGCCGGATGAGCATCGATCATCCCCATCGACACCTGCCATCCACCCCATGATATCCCCCACTGCCCCACCCTCCCATTGTTATTTGCCACATTCTTCACAAGCCAGTCGATCGTATCATAGGTGTCCTTACTCTCATTCGGTTTGTCGGA
>JACPUH010000094.1 GCA_016192345.1 Ignavibacteriales bacterium
ACGAAACCGCCAGCAGGATGAGGCCGAGACTGACAAACGAGATAAACCGGTAGAACGTCTCGAGAAACGAAAGATCGTAGGTGAAGATCTTCAGGATTGTCACCCCGAACAGAAGCATGGAGCTGTACCGCAACCAGATCGCCTTGCGCCAGAGGCCCAACAGCATCAGGATGACGGAGGAAACCAGCCAGACGCCGGAGATGCAAAGCTGCTGGAGATTTTGCAGCGGGCGGGCTTCTTCGGCCCGGCTCCCGGTCGCTTCGAGCATGGCGAGTTCACGCTGGAAGACATCCCTGGTCTCGCCTGTCACCAAAACCAGGACTAAAATCACGAGGGCAGCCTGAAAGACGCGGGCCAGCTCAGTGCTCCACGCATGGGTGTTCTGAATCCTCCGAAGCCAGCCGATCTGGAGAGCGATCGCCAGTGCAACAGCCGTCATCACAAGTGCACGATAGTTCAGAATCGGTGTGAAGGCCTCGATGGGATCGAACACGGCCCCCCTGACCATCGCCAGCGCGACGGCAGTAGCAAGTCCGGCCGACCCTGAAAACAGAAGAGGGTCAAGCCGCTTCCACGCCCCTACCCGGAAGAGGAGAAGGGCGTTCGCCCCCCAAGCCAGGCTGAAGGTCAGCAACTTCGCAAACTCGTTCTCCTCGATCGCCGCGCTTGTAAGCGTTATGAGACGGAGTTTGAAATAATCGTTGATCTCAAGGCTGAACACCAGGAACATGAGCAGACACCCGGCATATTCGACGAACGAGGGGACAACCTTGCGGACGAAGGCAGTCCCTCGCCGAATCGTGATCGATGTTGAGACAAGGCTGCCGATGACCACGGCGAAGGCGAGGAACCGCTCGTTCAGGACCGGCTCGAATTCCTGGATCGGCCTCCAGGACCAGACCCCCTCCGTGCCGAATAACTTCAGGAGCGCAAGCCCGTATGCGGCCAGCGCAGCGTAAAGGAGGGGCGCATGCCTCCAACGGTGCCAACACCACACAACGAGGGTTGCCTCAAGCGCCCAGGACATGACGGTCCCCAGACCGGAGAAGTGGATGGCGGTTGCAACGAGGAGGAGCAGGAACGCGCTCATAGCGTACCGCGCAGTTCCGAATTCCCCGATCATTCTTCGCCGACTCATCACGACCAACGTCAGAACGTACACGCCTCCAAGCAGAACACTTCCCCCCACGAGCCACAGGCGATAATGCTCATCCAACAGGATGAAGAGGGCTGCATAGAAGGACATCAGACTGAAGATCGGCACAACCTGGCTGATGAAAGTCCATCCATTCTCCTCGTTTCCCGAACGAGTAATCTCCAGGGCGTAGAACAATCCCCACACGACACTGATAAATACCAGTGTGACGCCTAGAAGTTCGGGGGTGTAGTGCGGGATGTACCATGCAAGGTAGATCGTCCAGGTCCCGAACAGCGTGAGGGGTTCGAGCACGAACCAAGTCGGCTTGCGGAAGAGCAGACCGAGCAGACTCACGTCCAGGAGGATCAGATAGGTGAAGAGGCCGACCTCATTCGGGACATCCGTGCGGAGCAGCACCGGTGTGAGAAAGCCGCCTGCCCATCCTAAAAGCGCTATGGCAAAGGAGTCATACCGGAGCCCGGTGAGGAAGGCGATTGCCGTCACGATCGCCATGCAAACAAAGGCAAGGGTGGGCGAGAGGAGGTGATAGAAATTGAATGCAGCGAACACCGAAAGGTATAAAATGGCGGTCCCAGCCCCGATGAGCCCTTGGCCGAAGATGGCAAAGTCCTTCCGATGCGCCCGGTGTCCAGCAGCGAGACAAACGGCGCCGATCGTCACTCCAATCAGAATCCGAACCGTCTCGGAGATCCATTCGTTATCAATGGCATACTTGAGGAAGAATCCCACGCCGATGACGAGGGCGAGGGCGCCGATTCGGTTCAGGATTCTCCCTCCCAGAAGGGCTTCCCATTCCTCCTTACTTCTCGATGGGGGAGCTTGGGTCGCTGTCTGCACAGTGGTTGGGAAGAGTTGAGCGATGACAGGCGCTTCCGCTTGGACCGGTCCGACAGCAACCTGGGGCGGTACGGGAGTTACAACCTCTCGGCCGTGCGACTCGTGTGGGGCGGTCTTAGAATCTTGTTCAGCCGCTTGCTTCTCCCCTCCGGGACGGAGAAGCTCCCGCTCCAATTCATCGATTCGCCCCAACTGCTTCAGCATTTTCTGTAAGTCGTATTCCAAATTGCCGATACGGCCTGCAAAGTTGGAGACTCTGATCAGGAGGACGATCACCGAGACAATGATGAAGATCATTACTCCTGCCGCGAAGACGAGCATGCCCATGGAGCCTCCTTGCAAAAGGTGATAAGTGATTCCGGCGACCTGGGTCGGGTACCGATGATAACAGGAAGAAGAATTACAAGCGGCGATTCCCGGTCGCCCGGATCGTCAGGAGCTTGTCATTACTCGGTAACCCCTTTTCCCTTCGACCCCGTCACAAGCTTATACCCCGCCGTATGCACGGTAATGAGGTGCTTCGGTTTGGCCGGATTCGGCTCGATTTTTTTCCTGAGGGAGAGAATATAATTGTCGACGGTCCGGGTCGTCGGCATGGATTCGTATCCCCACACATCGTCAAGCAATTGGTGGCGTGTGACTACCTCCCCTTCGCGTTCGACGAAATACTTCAACAACTGGAACTCTTTCGCCGTCATCTCGATCTGTTTCCTCCCTCGAATGGCCTCCTGTTTCTTGAAGTCGATGTGGAGCCCGTCGATTTCCGTCTCGTTGATTTCCGCCCGGAGCTCCGTCTGCCTCCGCAGGATGGCTTTGATGCGGGCGATCAGTTCCTTGACGCTGAACGGCTTGGTCACGTAGTCGTCCGCCCCCAGCTCCAGACCGAGCACCTTGTCCAGTTCCTCTCCCTTGCCCGTCAGCATCAGGATCGGCGTCTGGATGCCGCCGGATCGGAGTTCCTTGCAGATTTCATATCCATTCATCGTCGGCAGCATCACATCGAGAATGATGAGATCGAGTCGGCCTTTGCGCGCCTCCTTGAGTCCTTCCTCGCCATCGCTCGCGGAGGTAACAGAAAAATGCTCAGCCGTGAGGTTGTCCACCAGCCCGCGCAGGATCGCCTTGTCGTCTTCGACGATGAGAATCCGTTTCATGGATGCCGCCTCCTTGATCCCTTCAGGGGAAGGGTGATGGTAAATGTGGTTCCCTTGCCGACGATGCTCTTAACGGAGATCGAGCCTCGATGGGCCTCGATGATGTGTTTCACCAGGGCAAGTCCCAGACCGGTTCCCCCCACTTGGCGCGTCCGTTCGTCACGCACTCGATAGAATTTTTCGAAAATGGAGGGGAGTTCATGGTCCGGAATCCCGAGACCTTTATCGGATACGGTCAACATCACCCCGTTTCGCGCCCGGGTCACAGTGAGAAGGATCTCTTTCCGTTTACCGGAATACTTCAGAGCGTTGGAGAGAAGGTTCAACAGGGCCTCCTCGAGAGCATCGGGATCTGCATGCAGAGGGGGAAATGAGCGTGGAATGCGGACCTTCAACGTTCCCCGGTGTTGCGCAACCTGGTACGCCATGGCGCGCGCAGCGGCCCGCACACAGTCCGAAAGATCAATCATGCGGAAATTATACTCCTTGAGGCCCCGTTCGATTTTCGCAAAATCAAGGACATTCCCGATGAGCCGGGAGAGCCTTTCACTCTCTCCTTCAATGATCTCGAGATACTCCTTTTTCCTTCTTGGGGTGAGGTGCTTCGAAGACCGGAGCGTTTCCGCAAACATGCGGATCGAGGTGAGCGGCATGCGGAGTTCATGCGAGACGCTGGAGATGAAGTACGACTTGAGAGCGCTCAACTCCTCCAGCCGTTTGTGCTCCTCGCGGGTGATGATCAGCGCTTCCTGGGCAAGCAGCCGATCGAGGATTTCTGATGTGAGTTCTGCAGCCGTCTGCAAGAGGTGGATCTCATGCTCTTCATACGGTTCGTGCGGCGAGCGCTGCTTAACCACCACCGCTCCCAGGATACGACCGGAGTCGCTGATAAAGGGAATGCAGATCGACCAACCATGGAGCCGGAACCAATCCGCCACGGCAGGATTGGGGGGGGAAGGGTTGTTGGTTACGGAGCCTTCGCGTGCCAGGAATTTCTGTGCCAGGAGGGCCTTTTCAACCGTCGGGAGCAAGGACAGATCTCCGTGTTGCTCGACACCCCGGATGGACCGAACGAGGAACGTGGCCTCTCCCGTTTCGAGCGCGGCGATCGATTCACATGGGATCATCCCATAGAGCAAATCGATCAGGGTGTGGAATAATTGATCCCGGCTCAACGAGGAACGCAACTCCACCCCGATCCGGCTAACCGCCGTTTGAAAGTTCGTTCTCGCAGCGAACAGGGTCTCCTCCACGACGTGCTGGAGTTTTTTTCGAACCGGATTGAGAACAGATGCCGCAAGGAGGGTGATCCCGGCCACCAGGAGGTACTCGCCGAACACGATCTCCCCTCCAACAATGGAGGTGAAGAGCAAAACGACAAGGAGAAATGAGCCTCCAAGAAAAAGGGAGATAACCGGATAGACGATACTCCGGCTAATCAACACTTCGACGTCAAACAGGCGGTATTTCAGAAACGACACGGCGAACGCGAAAGGAACCGCTGTGAAAAAGATGGTCGTGTATTCCTCCGGAATCAGATAACGGGAGAGGATCAACTGCGGCAGGATGTGGAGGAAAAGAAAGGGTGACGCACCAATTGTAAGACCCCAGAGGATCCAATAGATCTTCCCCCTCTCCTCACCCGTGGTGGCTCGGAGGAGGCTTCGAGCGATGTTGTAGAGCCCCCCTCCGATCAAGAGGAGGAGAAGAAGATGAAACAGGTCGAAGAATTGTTGAAAAAGACTCATGGTCTCGCGGGAACGGACATCGAGGGCGCGGAGATGAAGCGCGACCAGCACGCCTCCGAATCCGAGCACGAACACAACCACGAGGAATGGATAACGGACGATCCAGTGTGTGGAGTGTCTCGGAAACGTCAGGGTAAAGAAAAAGAACGATGCCGCCACGCCAACGTAGGCGAAGAACCACAAGATTCGGGCAGCCGCGAACTCCGGAGAGTCCAGGCTGACGGGACCCCATGTCATCATGATCGTCACGCCGAAGGTGATCAAAGACCAGTGAAGCGCCTTGCCCGCGGGATCATCAGGGCGATTCACCAGGATAAACAATCCAAAGGCGAAAATCGTCAGTCCGGTAAAAATCGAGACGATCAAAAAACGGGGGGAGGTATAATAGGGAACGAGGGTGATCTCGTCCCGGATGTCTCCCGAGTCACGGCGGGTGACGATCTCAATGCTCGCCCCGATCGCACTGATATCGGCCAAATATTCAATCTGTTCCGGAAATGAAACCTCCAGCCCATTCCAGGAGAGAAGGCGGTCGCCGGCGGCAAATTGAGGCGTTAAAGTGGGATGCAAGAGGCGGTTGATGACCACCGCGTCACCCTCCTGAACAACCTCGAAGGGCGCGGTCGGTCGGTCCTGGATATTCGGGATATGCAGGAGGCAAAAGATCAGCAGAATAAAATCAACAGCGAAGACCGGAACGATGCGAAGGGCGGGGAGAGTCATCCGTAACCTCGTTGCTTTGGCATCACCAAGGAGCCGTCAAATTGTAGTAAGTTCATTTCTGAGAAGCAAGTTCCTTGTTTTTTTGGTCTCTATTTGCTATACTCAGCCCTGATGGACGAGCGATTTCACCGGGGGATTCTTGAGTTCAATCGACGCTTTTTTTTCGAAGCGCATGATATACTTGAAGACCTCTGGCATGAATACCGTGAAGAAGACAGGCGGTTCCTGCAGGGTTTGATTCAGGTCGCTGTGGGGTGCTACCACCTTGAGACGGGAAACTGGAAAGGAGCCAACAGCCAGTTCTCGAAAGCGATCTCGAAAATCACCCCCTACGTACCGGTCCATCACGGCTTGGTCGTGGATGACCTGTTGCATGAAGTGCAGCGTTGTCTCGACCACGTCGAACGGTCTGCAGAGGCTGACCGTACGGCGGAGAGTGGTCAGCGGAGAGCCCGACCGTTTGAATTTCCGACAATCAAGTATATACATCAAGACCAGATACCACCAGTACCCTAACGAAAAGGAGATCATGGAATGGCAACAATGATCACAGAGGAATGTATCAACTGCGGAGCGTGCGAACCTGAGTGCCCGAATACCGCCATCTACGCCGGCGGTGTGCAATGGGAGCTGAACGGCGCAATGAACGATCCCATCTCGAACGACTTCTACTACATCGTTCCGGAAAAATGCACCGAGTGTGTCGGCCACTTTGATCAGGAGCAATGCGCAGCGGTGTGCCCCGTGGATTGCTGCGTCCCGGATCCGAACCACGTGGAGAGCGAAGAGCTGTTATTCGAGAGGGCAAAGACGATCCACCCGGATCGTCAATTTGCGGACCTTTCAGCAGCGACATCGCACTTCCGAAAGTAACGCGTTGTCCATGTACAATGAAGGTCGGTGTCCCGCTTCACCATCCGGTGGCGAACGACAACCGACCTTCTTGTTTTTTCATCCGGAACCCTCTTTCACAGAAACTTTGGGGTCAGGCCCCCTCTCCCATGAAGATCGGTTCGTACGACATCCAGGTACTTGAGACTGGCCACTTCGCGCTCGACGGCGGAGCGATGTTCGGCGTCGTCCCATGGGTCTTCTGGAGTAAAACCAATCCGCCGGATGAACGGCAGCGGATCGACCTGGCCGCACGGTGCTGGCTGATCCGGGGCAATGGACGCACGATCCTGGTCGACGATGGGAACGGGACCAAGTGGCCCGACAAGCTCAGAGATATCTACAAGCTGGACACCTCGCGGCATGATCTCCTTTCCTCGCTGAACCAGCACGGCATATCGCCCGATGACATTACCGATGTGATCCTGACCCATCTCCATTTCGATCATGCAGGGGGATCCACCACGATGGTGGGGGGAAAACCAATCCCGACATTTCCCCGTGCGAGGTACTATGTTCAAAAAAATCACTGGGAGCTTTCTCAAAAGCCGACGGAGAAGGACCGCGGGAGCTTTATGCGAGACGATTTTATGCCCCTGATGGAGCATGGCGTCCTTGAGCTGGTGGAGGGGGAGTTCGAAATTTTTCCGGGGATCGAACTTATTGTCTGTAACGGCCATACCTCTTCCCAGCAACTCCCCAAGATTTCTGACGGGAAGACGACGATGCTTTTCTGTTGCGACCTCGTCCCGACCGCCTCGCACCTCCCGTACCCTTACGTGATGGGATATGACGTTCGGCCGCTGGTGACGATCGAGGAGAAGAAACGAATCCTCCCACGGGCGTATGAGGAAGGGTGGATTTTATTCCTCGAGCACGACCCTGCAGTCCAGGCAGTGAAACTTCAATCGACGGAAAAAGGCTTCGCGGTGGGTGAAAAGCTGGTTGTCTGATTTTTTTGGGAAACGATTCGCCATCAGGACACCAAGCCTCAATAAGGCGTCAATGTTTTTTGAAACCCACCCAAGTGCAGCTTCCTGTTGTTGTGCTTTGGTGGTGAAGGACCGGGTTCTTTGGAACGGTCTGATGAGCGCTTGACAATAACCCCGACCTTGAGGTCGGGGTTTTGGCGCATCACAAAATAATCATGGGCTTTAGCCCCTTAAGTCACCTACGAGATAGACTCTGGGGTAGGGCGGGAACCCGGCTTTGTTCTATGAATATGAAAGGCTTTTTCAATGTTGCCGATGCAGAGGAACTCAGCCTCCGCCGTATGAAGCGGGTGGTGGTGGAAGGGCATGATATAGCGCTATTCTTCGACGGTGGCCGGGCCTTTGCCGTGCAAAACGATTGCCCGCATCAGCATTTTTCCATGCTGCACGAAGGGGAATTAAAGGACTGTCGGATCACCTGTCCGATGCATGGCTGGACGTTCGACCTGCAGACGGGCCGGGCAACGAACGGAAGCGGACGCCTGAAACGATACGCCGTGAAGGTTGCCGATGGAAGCGTTTGGGTTGGCGGCCGGATGGCTGAGGAAACGTAAGACGATGGACGACGCACGGTACGTACTCACCAACACGATCAAGAGCAGCGCCCGTGCCCTCGGTTTTTCGAAAGTGGGAATTGCGCGGGGGGAAGCGCTGACGACCGAAGGAGAGAACCTTGCCGAATGGCTCCGCCGGGGTTACCATGGAACGATGGGTTGGATGGAGAAGGACCCTGAGCGCCGGGCCGATCCGCGCGTGGTGATGAATGGGGCACGCTCCGTTATCTCCGTGGCAATGGACTATTACACGGAAGGGGCGCATCCCAACGACCCGACCCGCGGAAAGATTTCACGCTATGCCTGGGGGGACGATTATCATATCCTGTTGACGGAGCGACTCAAATCGCTCGTTGCCTGCATCAAACAAGTAAGACCCGAGGCCGCCACACGGCTCTATGTCGATACCGGCCCGGTGATGGACAAAGCATGGGCGGTCAGGGCTGGAATAGGGTGGCTGGGGAAGCACACGAATGTCATTACCAAAGAGTTCGGATCGTGGGTGTTCCTGGGCGAAATTATCACCGATCTTGAATTGGTGTACGATGAACCCATGGCCGACTTTTGCGGTTCATGCAGGGCGTGTATCGATGCCTGCCCCACGGGTGCAATCGTGGAGCCGTACGTCCTCGACGCGAACAAATGTATTTCGTATCTGACGATCGAGCATAAGGGAGAAATCACGGAGACCCTGTCCCCAAAGTTTCAGAACTGGGTGTATGGATGCGATATCTGCCAGGATGTGTGTCCGTGGAATTCGTTCCAGCAACCGACAGGGGAGGAGGCCTTTCAACCCCGTCCGTACAACCTGGCTCCGAAGCTCGATGAACTGAGGGAGTTGACGAAGGAGGAATTCGCTGAACGATTCCGCCGAAGTCCGATCAAACGAACGAAACGACAAGGGCTGGCCCGTAACGCAAGCGTCATCATGAAATCTCATAAAGGATAACAGCTGTCTGCCATCTGCAATCTGTCGTCCGTAACCAGTTCTTATACTTACTACTCCATACTCACTACTTCACACTTTCTACTTCATACTTCAAAACCGACTATGCCCAGTTCCAACCACCATAAAGTCATCATCATCGGCTCGGGCCCGGCAGGATTGACCGCGGCCCTTTATACCGGACGAGCCAACCTGAGTCCCCTGGTCTTCGAAGGAACCCAACCAGGCGGGCAACTTACCATCACCACAGAAGTGGAGAACTACCCCGGATTCCCGGATGGGGTTATGGGTCCAGATCTGATGGAACTCTTTCGCAAACAGGCACAGCGATTCGGCGCGACATCGGTTTTTCAATTGGTCTCGGAAGTCGATTTTTCGAAGCGCCCCTTCAGGGTCGTTTCGGACGATCAGGAGTATTTTGCCGATTCCATTATCATTTCGACGGGGGCTTCGGCCAAACTGTTAAACATCCCTTCTGAGACATTGTACATGGGCTATGGAGTTTCTGCGTGCGCGACATGTGACGGATTTTTCTTCAAGAACCAGCATGTCGTTGTTGTCGGCGGCGGCGATACTGCCATGGAGGAAGCGACCTATTTGACGAAGTTCGCTTCGAAGGTCACGGTCGTTCACCGGCGGAACGAACTACGCGCCTCCAAAGTGATGCAGGAGCGGGCGTTCAAGAATCCGAAAATCGAGTTTGTCTGGGACTCGGCAGTGGAGGAGGTCCTGGGAAAGGACGAGAACGGGAAGAAGTCGATTACCGGCGTGAGACTCAAGAATCTGAAGACCGGAGCCATGACGGATTTTGTATGCGATGGTTTATTCCTGGCCATCGGACATCAACCGAATACATCCCTGTTCAAGGGGCAACTGGACATGGATGAGGTTGGGTATCTGAAAACCAAACCCCACAGCACGGTAACGAATATTCCCGGGGTCTTCGCCAGCGGTGATGTCGCCGATCCGACGTACCGGCAGGCGGTCAGTGCGGCAGGGACCGGTTGCATGGCCGCCATTGATGCGGAGCGGTACCTCGGCCACCTGGAATCCACGCACGGATAAAGTCCGCGGTCTTACGAAACATCGGATTCCAATCGTGAGGAGGGAGACTAAAGGACCCAAAGTTGGCCTTGGGGCCTGGCTGGAGAGTACCTTGTGACTTTACTCGACCACATCTGATCTGGAAGATTTCTTTTGGATTTCACCCCTTCGGGGGCCGGAGGCCTATTAACTGAAGAACGCGTTAGCGTTCTACTACTAGGCGATGCGCCAACTTGGAACCTTGATTCGGGAGCCGGAGGGCTGGAAGCTTCTTATTAACGCACGCGTTAGCGTGCCTCTGTTGGGATATACGCTCTCCATACATTCAGTTGCATTGTACAATCATTGCAGCCCTTCAGGCTTTCCCGACCGGCAATCCAATCCCGAAGGGATGATATTTTTATCGACTTTGCCTTAAGGATTTCTTTTCAACCCTGAAGGGGTGACATCCATGAGACTGCATCCGGGGAGTAGTCAAAGTCTCTTCTCTTAGTTGTTGATGTCACCCCTTCGGGGTTTCACTGCTCTTTTGATGCTCGGTTAGAATAATGTCAGCCCTTCGGGCTTCATGAAATCGCCCTCATCAATCCCGAAGGGATGACATTGTTGTAACCACAGCCATTACAATCTTCTCGCAACCCCGAAGGGGTGGCATTAGTGAGGTGTTAGAAGTACCTTCGGTATACGGCAATATCCCTCAGGACCACCGGAATGGTCTCGTCCGGGACGTGCTCCCGTTTGGGGAGACTCGCGTTCCAGACTGTCACCGTGACCACCTTATAAAAAGTCCTCGTGGCAGACCGCACATCCGGATTCTCTTCCTCGACGTAGTACACGCTATCCACGATAAACGACCAGCCCAGCCGCGGGTCCCACACCTTCCTGCGGTAGAGATGGTAATCGTCCACGTCGTCGAACTTCGAGCGTGATTGTTCGAGACTGTCGATCCCATTGATCGTCTCTCCGGCGCCGTCGGGGCCGAACGCCGCTTCCGGCGTCGCCTGCGACGGGTCGTACAGCCTCTCGGTCTCGTCCGCGGAGTTCTCGTCGAAACTTTTCGCAAGGACCTCATCCAGCATGCTCTGCCCATAGGAAATGACATTGATCATCGCCTCCATTTCCAATCCGAGCACAAGCGAGGAGAACATCATCCGGTTGACATTCAGTGAAAGGATCGAAAGCATGGTGAAAGCGCCGAGCACAAGCATCGATTGTCCTGAGTTCATGGTTTGGCTCCTTTGATGACAATCCCACAACCTTCCCTGAGTCCATCAAGAGGGGTGCCAATTCATATCCAATGAAAATTCACGACTTTCCGCGTTCTCAAATTGAATACTCTACAATTTACATCAACCCCCTTCCTGCAAAGGAGGGTAGAATGTGTCCGGCGTAAAGTGCTGGTCTGCTTTAGGGACTCTGGCCCACGCTCGAATTGCTCCCCTCGGCTCGGCGATTGCGTTTTGTGATCCCTGGACCAGAGGCGGAAAGGGATAGACTGTTCCTGAGAAACCAGCGCCGGGACCACAGAATGAGCGCAAGTGTTCCTCGTTGTTAAGCAATCCTCCCCCATTTTCGAACCCACGGTAGAAAACTCCAAAAAATGAGGCAAACCGTTGTCTCGATGGACAGTGGAGATGAGGTTTCGGCCCACTGTTCTGCGGGGAAAGCGTAAGATCGGGCACTCGCCGTTAGCTTGACTTGAATGAGGGAAATCTATAGATTCATACTGATTCCTTCTCTCACCGCACATTGCCAACGACTCTCTTAAGAATCTCTTTCTAACTTGCCGGTTGACAAGCTCTGATTTTGAGCGGCCTGACTCTGCCAATCGGTAGACAGATGTCAGCAGGCAGAAAGTCCCTCCACTGAATTTCCGTCCGCCCCGACTCGTTGGGAGGGGAATTTCAGGGGGACTCTGGAGATATCCTCGTTTATTCCCGAACGTCCCACTTTCAGAGGGGAATGTGGCGCAACAATCTGCCAACACAAGAAAAATGGTTGCATGGAGGGCGAGCGGTCTCGTCGCCCCAAGAGAAGCCCCCCTATGATTGGAAAAAACATTTTCCACTATAAAATTCTCGAGAAGTCCCGTCCCGATCGTTGTTCGAGACGAGGATGCTCGTTACGCTCCTCGAGCGGAACGGCACTCGGTGAAGTCCCAAAATGGCTCACGAGTGTTTCTCAACGAGTGATTGCCATTTTGAGGATCCCGCCGTTTCACGTTTTGTGTGTCCCGCCGCTCTTTGGCGGGATTGGCAGGAGCTGCCCAGTGGGGTCAGTATGATCGGTTCAACAATCAACCATTACACAATCATCGAAAAATTAGGCGAAGGCGGCATGGGTGTGGTGTACAAAGCCGAGGACACCAAGCTCAAACGGACCGTCGCGCTCAAGTTTCTCCCTCCCGATCTCACCCGTGATCAATCAGCCAAAGAGCGCTTCCTCCTTGAGGCTCAAGCTGCTTCAGTCCTCGACCACCCCAACATCTGTGCTGTGCATGAGATCGGTGAAACGTCTGATCACGGACTCTTCATTGTGATGCCCTACTACGAAGGCGAGACGCTGAAGGAGAAAATCGCCCGCGGACCATTTCCCTTGGACGAGGCGATCGATATTGCATTGCAAGTTGCGAGCGGCGTGGCCAAAGCTCACGCACACGAGATAACTCATCGCGATATCAAGCCGGGCAACATTATCGTCACAACTGGCGGAATGGCAAAGATCCTTGATTTCGGATTGGCAAAGTTAGCGGGAAGGACGAAAGTCACCAGAACCGGCAGGACACTGGGGACGGCGGCGTACATGTCGCCCGAACAGGCACTTGGGGAAAAGGTCGATGAGCGCACGGACATCTGGTCCTTCGGTGTGGTCCTCTATGAGATGCTGACGGGTCAGCTTCCCTTCAAGTCGGAATATGAATCGGCCCTCGTTTATTCCATCCTCAATGAAAATCCCAAACCCGTATCAGCACTGCGACCGGAGGTGCCACCCGAGCTTGAAGCGGTTGTCAAGAAATGCATGGAGAAGGAGCCGGGAAAGCGTTATCAGGATATCAGTGGTTTGCAGGCAGATCTCCTCCGTTTAAAAGGAGCGCCGGTCAGTGCGGAGCTTGTCTGGAGTATGGCAAGAGCGAAGATCCGTGCCCATTGGATCCCGTCCGTCGCGACCCTCGCTGCCATTCTCGCGGCCGCAATCTATTTCCTGTTTCTCGGTGCCCCGGCAGGGACCGGTGAGCGCATTCGAATTGCGGTAGCCGATGTGGTCAACGAGACGAAGGAGGAAAACCTCAACGGACTTTCAGGCCTGTTCACCACGGCGTTCGAACAATCCCCGTCTGTCACGGTCCTCACACGCTCGAGCATGTTCGACGCTCTCAGGAGGATGGGGAGAGCTAACGTGGAGACGATCGATGAACAGTCGGCGAGAGATGTGTGCAACTATGCGGGCGTCAATGCGCTTCTGACCGTGTCGATCAGGAAGCTTGGCCAGCGGTACATCATGGACTTAAAGGTGCTTGATCCGCAGAAGGATGAGCATCTCTTCGCTGCCGTTGAAGAAAGCCCGGATCAGGATCAGATCTATTCCATGATCAACAAACTCACCGTGAAGGCTCGCCGGGAGACGTTCGGGGAGGCGGAGGATCAAATTCTGAAGACGAGCCGAAACGTCGCCGAGATGACAACCGGGAATCTGGACGCGTACCAGCATTACTTCCAGGGCCTTCAACTGATACAATCCCTGCGCTGGGATGATGCAGAGGAGGAGTTTCAAAGAGCTGTTGCTCTCGATACCACCTTCGCCCTGGCGCAGTATCGTCTTGCCTATGTGCGATCATGGCAAATGAGGTTGGGGGTCGGAACACGAGGTATCTGGGTGGCGATCGACGCAGCTCTCCGACATATCGACCAGGTGCCTGAGAGAGACAGAATGATGATACGGGCGTTCGATGCGGCGAAACGAGGAAGGACTGATAACGCGATAGCTGCCTATCGAGAGATCGTCGACAAATATGGCGATGATAAGGAAGCACACTTTGAGATTGGAGATCTTTTGTTTCACAAGCCTTCGTCCGATAGCGCCCTGCCGCATTTTGAGAAGGCTGTTGCTTTGGACCCGCAGAGATTTGGAGAAGCATACTATCATGTCACGATGATATTGCGAACAGCGGATCGCTATGGCGAGGCGCTGGCATACGGCAAACAATGGCTGGCTTTTATTCCAGGCGAAGAGGCTTATTCCGGCCTTGCTCTTACCTACAACAGGATGGGAGAATTTCACAAGGCGATCGAAACGCATGAAATCGCTCAAAAACTTTATCCAACGAATCCCGACCCGGCGATCGGGATCGGCTACTCCTATATTCACATGGAAGAGTACGAAAAGGCCGCTATGGAGTTTAGGAAATTGCTGCAAAGACCCAACCCCGCGCGGACAAGAAGCAGGGGATATGAGAGCCTCTCCACCGTCTATGCCTTCCTTGGAAAATATCAGGAGGCGTTGAGGATGATTGATGAGAGAATCAAAATCGAAACAGCATTGGGGGACAGTGTGGGCCTCGCTCAAGCCTATGCATCGAAGGCCTTTTGGCTCGCAGTGGGAACCAGGAACCGCCAAGAGGCTACCATAGCCCTTGAGAAGGCATTCAGCATCGTGTCTGCCAGACTCTGGATCCGCCCGCTCCGCATCAGTGTCTACGTAGTGATGCGGCAATACGAGAAAGTTCCTCAGGTGCCCGAATGGTACAGGCCATATGTAAATGCGTCAGCGTATCGGTCAAAAGGGGATTATGCCGCGGCAATTGCTGAATTCGAGAGACTCCCGCACTATCCCCAGGTTCACTTTACGTTCCACCTCGGGGAACTCTACTTCGAGGTGGGTCGATATGATGACGCGTCGAGGATGCTTTCGAAAATGCAGAAGATGTACATCGAACCCCCCACAGGGGGTGTGCCGGCGGGCTTCTGGCGTCCTGTGAACTATCCTCGCAGTTTTTTCCTGATGGCAAAAATTCATGAAAAGAAGGGTAATACTAAGCTTGCGATTGAAAACTATGAGAAGTTTCTCCATCTCTGGAAGGATGCAGACAAGGATCTGCCTGAGCTTGTTGAAGCCAAAGAGAGATTGGCGAACCTGAAAGAGGGATAAGCCAGAGGAAATACTGATGAAAGGAGTCCGATTTCTTCTTGTGGTGTCAATGGCGGCAGTTTCTTCCCATTTGATTGCCCAGGATGGGAAATTACGTGGCATCATTACTGATGGGGTAACCGGTGAGCCGCTCATCGCCGCCAACGTTATCATGGAAGGAACCGCGATCGGCGCCGCGTCGGACATCAATGGCGAGTATGTCGTCTTGAGTGTCCCGCCCGGCCTCTATACCGTGAAGGCGTCGTTTATCGGATATGCGGCTGTGACGATTAGTAATCTCCGGGTCAGCGCAAATCTCACCACCACCCAGGATTTTCGCCTTCAGAGCACGATCATCCAATCAAGTGAAATCGTCATCACCGCTGAACGTCCGCTCATCCAGCGCAACACCACCAACACCGTCCGGCTGCAAACTCAAGGCGACATTCAATCTCTTCCTTTTCGAGGTCTGCAGAACATCCTGGCGCTGAGTCCGGGTGTCGTACAACAGGACGGGATCCTCTACGTCCGTGGGGGCCGCGCGGGTGAAGTGGCGTACTTCATTGACGGCGCGATGGCGACCAACCCTCTGTCTAACAGCGAGACCATTACTCCGATTCAAGAGGCAATCGAGGAGATCCAACTTCAATCCGGCGGGTATACGGCTGAGTTCGGCGGAGCCAACTCCGCTATCGTCCGAACGACGATGCGCACGGGGGGCTCGCAGTTCAATGCATCCGTAGATTATCAAACCGACGACTTTGCAAAACCGGGGGAGCAGTTTTTTCGCACTTCGGCTCGTGGATACAGGAACGCTGTCGTGACGGTGGGCGGCCCGATTTTTTCGAACCTCCGGTTCTTCGTCGCCGGCCAGCACAACTATCTTCGCAACCGGAGCAGCATGTATCTCGAGCCCCGCTCGTTTGAGAACATGGTGACTGATTCCTTCGGCGTCTGGCCCGCAGGCACGCCGTTGCCAGGACCGATCGAGATCAAACGGAACTATCTCTATAAAAACTGGCGGAATGAAAACACGATCCAGGGAACGCTTCTGTTGGATGTGAACCCGCTGAAGATTCGCATTTCGGGGAGCTACGGTGAGGTCGATCTCCCGACCGGGCGCAGTTGGCCTGCCGCTCTTCGAAATCTTTTTCGGCAACGTGATTATCGCAACGAGACAAAGAACACGCTCGCGAACCTCCGCCTGACCCACGTGTTGGGCCCCAAGACGTTTTACGAAGTGGGCGTATCGTACTTGAACCTCGATTTCCGCGCCTACGACCCGGACTTCGGGAACGACTGGAAATCGTACAACGACAGCATTGCATCCAGAGACAAGGGATACATTGGCGAGAAGGGATCCACCGACTTTCTTGAACGGTTTCTCGGTCCCGCAGTTTACTCCACGATTTACGGTTTCCAATTCGACCATCCGTTCGCCCCCAACAACTCGTATCAGCGTAACGACCAGTTCGCAATAGGCCTCACGGTCGACTTTACCTCGCAAGTGAATCCGCACTGGGAATTGAAAGCCGGCGGCAAGATTGACTCCTGGACGATGAGGCTGTTCTCGGTCCGCGCTATCGGCACGCTGGATGCGTTCCTCAATGGGTCCGGTGACACATACGCGGCCGACAAACTGGCGGCCGATCCAAGCCTGCGGAAGGAGTATGAAATTTTCGTGCAACGGCAGGGGGAAATGAATTTGTACGGATACGATATTGACGGCAAGAAGGTCGATGAGGGATTTGGCGGTCCGCGGAAGCCATTATTTGCATCCGCCTATATTCAGAACAAGTTCGAGTTCAGCGACCTGATCCTGAATGCCGGTGTGCGCTATGAACTCTTCGATATGAAAAACGTTGCTCCGATTGATCATCTGAACCCGACATGGGACGACCAACTCAACTATTTTTCGGGCGACGACCAATTGAAGGAGACCGACGCCGTCCATCTGGTGTTGCCGCGCGTGAGCTTCTCGTTCCCGGTCACCAACCGGACGGTGTTCTATGCGATGTATGGCAAGTACGCGCAATTGCCAGAGTTGAACCGTCTCTATGACGGCGTAAGGCTCCTCGCATCACGGATCAGCCCTCAGACGCGGGTGGGCTTCGCGTTACTGTCCAATCCCAGGGGTACTGGATTCCTGGTGAAGCCAGAGCGGACAACCCAATATGAACTCGGTATCCGGCAGGTGCTGGGCGACAACTTCGCGTTTACCGTCACCGGATTCTACAAAGACCTCCGTGACCAGATTCAACTGAACTTCGTGTTTAACGAGCCGGGAGTCCCGGTTTTCGTGGCGTATGGCAACTCTGATTTTGGCACTGTCAAAGGCCTGGAGTTGACGTTCGAACTGCGCCGGACGCAACGGTTGCAGGCCCGTGTGAACTATGCCTTGTCCGATGCCCGCGGAACGGCGTCCAACCCAACCTCCTCGCAGCGGACTGCAGTCTGGGACTATTCAACCGGGAGATTTCCGGCGTACATCAACGTGCTGGGCTATCACCAAACGCACCGCGGGTCAATATTGCTCGATTATCGCTGGACAAAGGGAGAGGGTGGGGCGATCTTCGAAGGCTTAGGAGCGAACGCCCTGTTAACCTTTAACAGCGGCCATCCCTACACGAAGGTCAAAGAGCCCGAGGCCCTTCTTCAGTCGAGTCCATGGAACATCGGCGTCGCAAGCACGCCTACTTCCGTGGAGCCGATCAACTCCTCCTCGACTCCATCGGTATTCAATGTGGACCTGAGCGCGAGCAAGGTGTTTTTCTTTGACGGCTTAACAGCAGAGTTGTATGTGAACATCCTCAACCTGTTCGATGCGAAGCATGTGGTGAATGTCTTCCGGACTACCGGTACTCCGACTGACGACGGGTGGCTGCGCAGTCACCTCGCAGCTCAGTACACGCAAATCTCAAATTACTCGGATTTTTACCGGGCGATTAATATCGATAACCGCTGGGCGTATACTGGTTTCACAGGGAATGATATATACGGACCTCCGCGAGAAATCCGCGTAGGATTGAAGTTGGAACGATAAGAGGTCTTTCAGGTTCTATGATCGGAACAACCCTATTCCATCGTACAAGAGATGACGACGAAGGCGACACGAATAAAATCTCCTGAGAGCCTCATGTGACAATAAAAGAACGCCGACACGGTGAGGTCGTAACCATTTCGTTGAGCGGAAGCCTTCTCAGCGAACCCGATGCAGTGAGCCTGCGGCAAGCTGTGTATCGGCAACTGGAAAAACACAAGAAGTATTTCGTCATCGACCTCGGTGAACTGAAGTACATCAACAGCATGGGGCTTGGAGCGCTCGTTGCATCGCTGACCTCAGTACGCAATAGAGGCGGCGATCTATGCATTGCGCGTGCGAAAAATAAGGTCGAAGGAGTTCTCGTCATCACAAAACTTGTCAAGGTATTCAGGTTGTATGACGCTCTTGACAAGGCCATTCAGAGCTTTGTCAAATCATAAAGCGACCTGGAAACGTTCTCGTTGGATAAACGCGAACGGGGGCAAGACTAAACGGGCACGAACATCCCTTATTCACACGATCCGGATGTCCTTCGCCAGGCTCAGGACCAGCGGGATGCCAAGAAACGGCACTCGGCCAGGGTGGCATAAAGTTTTCCTGATCACGGTTCCAACCTGTTTCACACGGAGAGCGCTGTGAAGCAAGAAAAGATTTTAGCGCTAATCATTTTCGCCGCGGCATCGCTGAGCTTCTTCGCGGCTGAAACTGTTGAGGTCAACATCAAGGAATGGGATGTTCCGAAGGGAGCCTTCCCGCACGATCCTGCGGTTGGGCCGGACGGCTCGCTCTGGTACACCGGCCAACGCAGCAACACCATTGGTCGGGTGAACCCAAAGACCGGCGAAGTCAGGGAGTATAGTCTCAAAACGCCGGATTCCGGCCCGCATGGACTCGTGGCGGACAACGAGGGAAATATCTGGTACACGGGCAATTCGAAGTCATACATCGGGAAACTCAATCCGACCACCGGTGAAGTGACAGAATTCCCGATGCCGGACCCCGGTGCGCGTGATCCGCACACTCCGGTCTTTGACCAGAAAGGAATCCTGTGGTTTACAGTGCAGGGAGGCAACCTCGTGGGAAGTCTTGATCCCAGGACCGGCCTCATCAGCCTCAAAGACGTTCCAACGCCGAAGAGTCGGCCTTACGGCATCGTCGTGAACTCAAAAGGGACGCCATGGTTTTGCGAATTCAACTCGAACAAACTCGCCAGCATCAATCCTGCAACCCTGGAGATTACAGAGCACGTTTTACCTGAGGGAGCTCGCCCCAGGCGTCTTACCGGTTCACCGGACGACATGATTTACTACAGCGACTATGCGCGGGGCTATCTGGGAAAACTCGATCCAGAGACGGGCAAAGTCACTGAATGGCCGTCACCCGGCGGGACTCGGTCCCGACCCTATGGCATCGCCGCCACCGCCGACGGCCGCATTTGGTACAGCGAGTCAGGAGTGGATCCCAATACGCTCGTCGTATTTGATCCGAAAACTGAAAAATTCAAAACGTGGCCAATCCCGTCGGGCGGAGGAGTGATTCGACACATGGTGGCGACACCGGCAGGGAATCTTTTCCTTGCGTGCAGCGGCGTCAATAAAGTCGGGGTCGTGGAAATCAGCTATAGTTCAACTAAATAAAATTGATTCATGAATAACTTGAGAATCCGCGAATCTACCATATGATCGGTCAAACGATCTCTCATTACAGGATTCTGGAGAAACTCGGTGAGGGAGGGATGGGCGTCGTCTACAAAGCCCAGGACCTGAAGCTCGACCGCCTCGTCGCGCTCAAGTTTCTCCCGCCTCACCTCTCTTCGGATGAAGAAGATAGAGAACGCTTCATCCACGAAGCGAAAGCTGCATCCTCTCTCGATCATCCCAACATCTGCAACGTTCATGAAATTGACGAGACGCCTGACGGACAGGTATTCATTGTCATGGCAATCTATGAAGGGACCCCGCTCAACAAGAAAATAGAGAAAGGTCCCTTCAAGATAGACGAAGGGGTGGATGTTGCCATCCAGGCAGCAGAAGGGTTACAAGCTGCCCACGAGAAAGGTATTGTGCACCGGGACGTCAAGAGCAGCAATATCATGATGACGCAGAAGGGCCGGGCGGTGATCATGGACTTTGGTCTGGCACTCTCAGGCGGGTCGATGAAGCTTACAAAGGCAGGCTCAACCCTCGGCACGGTTCCTTATATGTCACCGGAACAGGCGCGGGGGGAGAAGGTTGACCAGCGGACCGATATTTGGTCGCTCGGAGTGATCTTGTATGAGTTGATAGCCGGACGGTTGCCGTTCCAGAGCGCATATGGTGAGGCGATCGTCTATTCGATACTCAATGAGGAACCCCCTCTATTAACCTCTCTTCGCAGTGGTGTGCCGATGGAGTTGGAGCGCATCCTGAAGAAGGCAATACAGAAAGACCGGGCAAGCCGGTATCAACACGTCGATGAGATGCTGGCGGATTTGAGAACCCTCCGGAAGGAACTCGAATCCGATGAAGCAAAAGAGCCCCTGAAGCCGGTCAGGCTCCGGTGGAAGCAGGTGGCGCTGTATGCCGGTGTAGTTACTCTTGGCTTCGTCCTCGTTGCCGGGGGGTTGTTTCTTTTCCGCGGCGAAAACAGGTCAAACTCGATTCGTTCGATCGCTGTTCTGCCATTCCAAAATCTGAGTGCCGAAGGGCCGCATGCCTACTTCGCTGGTGGACTCCATGATGAGCTGTTGACCCAGCTTTCCAAGGTCGCGGCGCTCAAGGTGATCAGCCGGACCTCGGTTATGGGTTATGCCGGGAAGGACATTTCGCTCAAGCAGATTGCGGCCGAATTGGGAGTGGGGAGTATCGTGGAGGGGAGCATACAGGTTGTGGACGGTCGGCTGCGAGTAAATGTGCAACTGATCGATGCGGAGACTGATGCCCACCTGTGGGCAGAGCGCTATGACCGGACGCTGGAGGATGCGTTTTTGATCCAGAGCGACGTGGCGCAGCAAATCGTGGCGGCCGTCGGTGCGGCGCTTAGCACCACCGAGCGGGAGGGATTGACTGCGGCCCCCACTACGAATGCCGATGCCTACCAGCTCTATCTTCAAGGGCTCGACTACCTAACTCGCCCGGGCTTTGTGAGACGAAACGTGGAAGTCGCACAGGAGATGTTCGAGCGCGCGGTGGGACTCGATCAGGACTTTGCATTAGCGCGTGCCGCACTCTCGGAAACGCATGGTTGGATGTACTGGTTTCGTTATGATCCCTCCGCGGCGCGAGCGACAAGGCAGCGCGAGGAGGCGGAGGCAGCCCTTGCTCTCATGCCGGACCTGCCACAGGCGCACATCGCCATGGGACTTGCGCACTATTGGGGGCGGCGCGATTATCATCGGGCGTTGGATGAGCTTCGCATTGCTCTCAAGGGATTGCCCAGCGACGCCCGGCTCTGGTCGAGGATCGGGTTTGTACACCGCCGCCTTGGAAACTGGGACGAGGTCCTTGCATCGTTTGAGAAGGCCACGCAACGTGACCCGCGTGACGCGAATCTGTTCCTTGATGTCGGCGGAAACACGTATCAATTGCTGCGCCGGTACGGGGAGGCGGTTCGCGCCTACGATCGATCCTTGAGCCTCGCGCCGGACGTGTACTATGCCGACCTCCAGAGGGGACGAACCTACGTTCTCTGGCAGGGGCGGCTGGACACGTTGAGGGCAGTACTGACCCGTCTGCCGATGCATGCATCCGTGGGGGCGTTCGGAACTGTGTCCGACCAGTATGTTCATCTCCTGTTTCTGGAACAGCAAGCCGATAGCCTGCTGCGGTTCATTCGCAAGACACGTGTCGAGGTCTTCGAGGCGCAGGACTTCTTTCTGCCAGCCTCGCTCTATGCCGCCTGGGCGCACCAATTGCGCGGCGATCAAACGGCGGCGCACATCTCGTTTGAATCGGCACGCACCTTTCTGGACTCGGTGATTACACAGCTACCGGATGACTGGAGGATTCATGCGAGCCGCGGCCTGGCCCTTGCCGGTCTGGGACACCGCGACGAAGCTCTGCGTGAGGCCCACTGGCTTCAACAATCGCCTATCTATCGAGAGGACGCTTTTGACCGCTTGCTCCTCGCGGAAGATCGCGCGCGGATCCTTGCCCAGATCGGCGAAACCGATGCAGCCCTGGAGGAGATTGAGAAACTGTTGTCGGGGCCTTCGCTCCTCAGCGACCACACCCTGCGTTTGGATGCGCGCTGGGATCCGATACGCGAACACCCGCGGTTCAAGGCATTGCTGGCGAAGTATGCCGGGGATTGAGTGCTTCAAATGTTGTCCTCATAAAGTGGCAATCCATGATTGGTCAGACAGTCTCCCATTATAAGATTCTCGAGAAGTTAGGCGAGGGGGGCATGGGTGTCGTCTACAAAGCCCAGGACCTGCAGCTCGACCGCCTCGTCGCGCTCAAGTTTCTCTCATCACATCTCTCCGGCTCTGAACAGGACAAGGCACGCTTCGTTCAAGAGGCCAAAGCCGCCGCCGCGCTGAATCATTCCAATATCTGCACGATCTACGGGATTGAAGAACACCATGAGCAGATGTTCATTGCCATGGAGTGGGTTGAGGGGAGGACTTTGAAAGAAAAAATCGGGGAATCTCCGCTTCTCTCCGAAGAGATCGTCAGTGTGGCCCTCCAAGTCGGCGAGGGCCTGTTACATGCGCACGAAAATGGAATTATCCATCGTGACATCAAGCCTGAAAACATCATGCTCTTGCGCCATGGAGGCGCAAAGATTATGGATTTCGGCCTCGCACAGATTGCCGGCCGATCACGCGTGGTGAGTGAAGGAGCCGTAGTCGGCACCATCGCCTACATGTCTCCGGAACAAGTCCGGGGCGAGAAGCTCGATGCCCGTTCGGATATTTGGTCGTTAGGCGCCAGCTTGTATGAGGCGACAGCGGGTCGGGTCCCCTTTCCGGGACAGTATGAGCAAGCAGCCATGTATCTTATTTTGAACGAGTCGCCGACCCCCCTCGCGACGCTCGTTCCCGAGGTTCCCATCAAACTCCAAAGCATCATTGAGAAAGCGTTGCAGAAGGAACCGGAACGAAGGTATCAGAGTGTTCGAGAGATGCTTGAAGAACTTCGTTCATTCAAGGAGGAGTTGACACGCGCCAGAACGCATGGGGTGATTCATCGCGCTCGAACGGCCGTACCGGGCGCTGAAGCCGTCACCGGGATCGCCGAAAGGGAACGACGCCTCGTGACCATCGTGCTTGCCGGTATCATGCATGTCGATCAACTGTATGAGCGACGAGATTCCGAGTTCGTGACGACCATTCTGAGTGATTGCTTCAAAGGATTGACCTCCGTACTGCTGAAGTATGGCGGGACGGTGGAAAAGATGGCAGCAGAACACGGTTTGATGGCAACGTTCGGCGCGCCGGTCGCGCACGAGGATGACCCGGACCGCGCACTCCGGTGTGCTCTCGAGCTGATGTCGTTTATCGGACGGTTCAACAGCTTGATGTCGGCACGAATGCCCGTGCCGCTCGCGCTCCGTATCGGCATCCATTCTGGTACAGTGGTCGCAGGGGGTGATCTGGAGACGGGCTATGCGGTCATGGGTGACACCGTCAACGTTGCGGCCGGTGTCCTCGATGTTGCCGCGGAAGGGCAGATATGCCTGAGTGGGGAGACATACCGGTTAGTGGACCGAATTGCCGAAACCGAGCTGTCGCGCTCTGTTCGACTCCGGGGCACGACACACACTGTCGATGTCTCCGTCCTGCGGGGCCTGAAGTCCGAAGCTGCGACAAAGAGAGGAGGCATCGGAAAGGGGGAGTTCATTGGGCGAGCTCAAGAGATTGATACACTCAAGAAATCTCTCGACCTCGTTGTTTCCAGAAAGGAAGTACGTCTGTTTATTTGTGGCGAGCCGGGCGTGGGGAAGACGCGGTTGAGCGAAGAGCTCCTGACCCTTGCACGGGCCAAAGGGATGTCGACGTACGAAGGGAAGTGCTCGAGCTTTGAGGTGAACACCCCATACTTTTTGTGGAATACATTGCTGAAGAGTGTTCTTCGACTCGGTCCAGACGCCACGGAACGTGAAACCCGGGTTCGGTTGCACGACCTTCTGCAGATTCTTTCGCTGGAAGCCGAAGAACCGTACCTCGCAACACTGCTGTCCCTCCGGTATGAAGAGATCTTGTTGGAGGTTGACGAGCAAAGGAAGCGCCGGATCTTCCAGGCGACGCAGAAATTGCTCAAAGCGTTGGCGCATCAACAGCCCAACCTGTTTGTCTTTGAGGATTTACACTGGATTGACAGATTTTCGCAGGCGTTACTGCAGTTTGTCTTTACGGATGAATCGGTTGCACCGGCCCTCTTTTTCTTCGCTTTTCGTCCGGACTATGTCGATAAGAAAACATTGACCTTTGGTGAAACGATCGACCTCGACCGTCTGTCGGATGCCGAAGCGGCTTCGTTAATTAAGTCGCACTTTGAAGTGGACGAGGTCCCCGATGCGTTGGAACAACTCCTGCACAAAAGAGCCGAGGGGAATCCGTTTTTTGTCGAGGAGACGGTACGGACGTTGTTAGACCGCAAGATGATTGCAATCCGGAAAAGGAAGATGGAGGTTCTCATTGATAATGTGGAAGCCGGGGTCCCGGAGACGATCCAGGGCGTCATTATGGCCCGCATCGACCGCCTGGAGCACAGGATTCGCGACGTCCTGCTCGATGCATCGGTGATCGGACGGGAATTCTCCAGGCCCGTCCTCGAACACGTTGTCGCACGGAAGAACGAGGTTGTGCCAAGTCTTCAAGAACTTCAGACTCTTGAATTCATCCTCGAGAAGCAGGAGGCACAAGAGTTGGAATATCTGTTCAAACATTATCTTATCCAGGAAGTTGCCTATAACACCATTCTGACAGAGAAGAGGAAGAAACTCCACGGGCTTATTGCCCGGGCAGTGGAACAACTGTATTCGGAGCGCTTAAAGGAATTCTACGAGCTCCTCGCGTTTCACTATGAGAAGGCGGAGGAGTGGGATAAGGCGGCTGAGTATCTGAGTCGCGCAGGGCGGAAAGTGAGCGAAATCTATTCAAGAGAGGAATCGAGCGGTTTCGTCAAACGAAAGGAAGAGGCGCTTGAGAAGCTGTACGAATCGCACGGCGAACGGAGAATCGGCTGGATCATCCTCAGCCTGGTCACGGCCGCCATTGCGACACCGCTTGCCGGGGTAATGATCGCCATCCCCTATTATCTTGGATACATGTATTGGAATCTCCCTCCGTATATCCAGTTCTCTCTTTTTGGTTCTGAGCTGCTCGGTGATATCGCGTTCCTCCTCTACCTTTTGATCCTGACGTTCGGTTATCCCATGGGGGCGCTTATTTTTGTGTTTTTTGGAGTGATTCCCGCATTCAGGGGGAGCCCCAAGTTATACGATCTCTGGGAAGACCAAATTCGAGTAGTCTTTGGGAGTGGCAGGATTGTTTCGATTGGGTTCTCGGACATTCACAACCTGAATTTCCTGGACAAAGCATCCAGGGCGGAGAGGAGCCTGGCTTCCAAAATCCTTGATCCTTTTTTCCTGATTTCCGACTACTCACAATTTTCCGTTGTACTGTGGTTTAAGAAAGTGATCGTACCCCGTAAGTTCCCGATGGCGGTGGGCCTTCTGGCAGGAGTTGTTGGATTCTTCGTGCTCTACTATTCACACATGATACAATTTTCGCCGTCGATTCTGCGCGAGGTTTCTGATCATCCCGGGTGGTTTTACCTCCTTGTATGGCTTGGCGTTCTGGCAGGCTTTTATTTCCCGCGGGATTTTTTCAGACTTCCGCCGTACTCATTCGGCTTCAGCTCGCGTCGGGGTGAAGTTCGTATTGAACGATCGACGGGTTGGAATCGTCTTCGCATAGTGTTCCCTTGGTTTCATTCGCCGTCGAAGAGCCGGTTTATCAGCCTCACGCCCTCGGATCCCCGGGAGTTCTTTGAACAACTCGAAATTGCTTTTGCGAAGTGGAAACGACAGAAAGTTTCATCGCAAGCATGGAACCCCGACAAAGGTGGTCCGTCATGAGAACTCTTATATGGATTCTTGGCGCGAGCCTCTTTGTTATGAGTTGCAAGGAGGAGAGACTTCGCTTACCTGATCTTCAAGAGGTAAGGGCGAAGCACGACAGAACGATTGACTCGTTGGAGCGGCACTTGAGCCAAGATCCATTGAATCGGCAGCTTGTCTTGGAGTTTGGAAAAGCCAGTCTTTCCAAAAGCCGATTTGAACTGGAGCTTGGTTTTACCGGCTGGACCGTCGTATATCCAAAACTTGTGGAGGGGCCGCTCCTCGCTGCACTTCCCCCTCTCGAACGGATCCTGATGGTGGATACGACCTCGGCAGACCTTTACGCTCTCTCGGGACAGATCTCCTTAGAACTCTGGAGGATGAAGCAGCTTATCTCCAACTCGGAGCATTCTCCGCTGAAAGGCAAAGCATCCAAAGCGCTATCGAGGGCGCTCGCGTTGGATTCGGTGCACGTCGAAGCGATGCTCCACTTAGCTCGTCTGGTACCGTTGTATGGGTGGAGAGTTGGACCGTCTGGCGAACCGTCTGGCAAACAGTCTGACGAACTGTGGAGGGCAGAAGAGTTGACTCGGAAGGCCATTCAACTAAGCCCGGAAAATGGCATGGCCTACCTACGTCGTGCGCAAATTCTTGCACAACTCAGCGGTGCGCCGAGGATGAGTTCTGCCAAGAGTGACGAGCTTTATGGCAATGCGATCATGGCATATCGCAAAGCAATCGAATTAGGGATCGACGATGCAAGTGCTTACGCTCATATGGCGGGGTTTTTCAGGTGGACTCAACTCGAAGGCAATTTTAAAAGGTTCAACAACACGTTCGGTTTCGTTCCTGGCTTCATTAAGGGGTTCGTCCTGGCTGGTTTGGAGTTGATGAAGATGAGTGGCGGAGAAAAAGCCGGACGTCTCGCCTCAAAGGCGCTCGAATTGAACACCCTATTTCCTGCAGCACTAATGATACAATGCGACTCGTATATTTCACAAGGGAAGAAAGAAAAGGCCATTGAGTGCTTCTTGCAGGCAACCCTTCTTAATCCATCTGCAGGAGGTTCATACTACGTTGGTAGGTCATCATTCGCGAGGGAAGTAATCGCAACCAGTCCTAAGTCGTATGTCGCTTATGGGCGGCTTGGCGCGTTGCTACTGAATTCTGGCGAGGAACAGCCGATCCCGTATATCAAAAGGGCCCTTGAGATAAAACCGGACTATGCACAGGGGTGGATTCTGCTCGGTCGAGCGTACGAGCAACTGAATCTGATCGCAGAAGCAGATACCGCTTATCAGAAGGCTCTATCACTTCCGTGGGATAATTCACTTAACCTTCACTGGACGCAGCTTTTTTATGAGAAGCAGAAACAATTCGACAAGGTCGTCACTGTTGTCGAGCGGGAAATTGCTGAGGGGATGAGAGACAGCTCATGGGCCTACTGGAGCTTGGGCTCAGTTTTTGAGGGAGCTGGTGAGTTGAGCGTAGCTGAACGATACTACACCCGCGCACTGAGATCATCTGACCCTTATTTGCGAACCGTTGTCGCAGGCAGTCTTTCTAGAGCCTATGTCAGGAAGAAAGAATTTGACCGGGCGATATTGACATTGCAGAGGATCCTTGATCCTTCGGTACTTGATGAATTTCAGCAGAGCGAAGTCTTCCTCGATATGGGAAGCGTGTACTCTGCTCAAGGAAATTCAAGCAAGGCAATTGAGGCTTATGAAAATGCAATAGCATTACAACCAGATGTCGCAGCCTGGCATTTTCTACTGGGGAAGGAGCTTCTCAAACTCAGACAACAAGAGAAAGCGCTTGAACATTTCCAGCGTGCCGCGGAGCTTGGCCTCCCAGCGGCGCGCGATACGCTGCAAAGCTTACAGAAAGGCAAGTAAAGATTCGAAAGGGGGGCCTCAAGGGTGTGCGTAGAGAGCGCTGGGTCAGTGGTGCTCTTACAGGCTGGTGGGTTTGGAGAGTGTTTTCTTGACTCGTGTCTGCATCTTCCTTACATTCAAGCTGTTCCTTTCATGAGGAAGAAAACGAAGCCCCTTTTGAAGTTTGAAACGTTCAGACGTCGTCACTAAAGGCTGTTCCTTTCGCGCAGCCCGGTGGCGGCAGTCGCGTGCCCCCCACACGACTCTCCTTTTCGAGACGTTGACCAGACCGTTATGGAACGTGCGTTCAAAAAATCCGTTCAGTCGCTCGACGCAATCTTCGACTTTTTGGACGAGGGTTTCGAGGCGTTTCATGTGGAGGAGTCTCCACGTTTTTCCATCCGGTTTGGCGTGG
>JACPUH010000096.1 GCA_016192345.1 Ignavibacteriales bacterium
GGGCCACGCATGGGGAACCGAACGGCGCCAATGCGCATCCCCATCTCGATTGTACGCAGCAGTTTGCCGTCGTGCACAACGGCATTATCGAGAACCATGCGACCCTCCGGACCATGTTGGAGCGGGAGCGCCACAAGTTTCGCTCGGACACCGATACCGAAGTGCTCGTACATCTGATTGAAGAGTTCTACAAACGGACGGGGGATCTTGATCACGCCGTGAGGTTGGCTCTGCGTGAGGTTGTGGGAACATTTGGGCTGGTGGTTATGTCCGAGCATGAACCCGGGACGCTGGTTGCGGCGCGGCGAGGCAGTCCGCTCGTGATCGGCCTGGGAAAGGGGGAGTTTATCATCGCGTCCGATGCCTCTGCCATTATTGAACATACGCGGGAAGTCATGTACCTCGGCGACGATGAAATTGCCACCATCACGCGGGACGAAGTAACGATCAAGACGCTGGAGGATGTGCAGATTACGAAGGAAGTGGGCGAAGTGCTGTTCGATCTGCATGAGATCGAAAAAGGGGCCTATCAGCACTTTATGCTGAAGGAAATCCATGAACAACCGGAGACTATCGAAAACGCGATGCGCGGGCGTCTCCTGGAATCGGAGGGGACCGCGAAGCTCGGCGGGTTGGAGGAAATTCTGCCGAAGCTTGAACACGCGAGACGGCTCACCCTCACGGCGTGTGGGACGTCATGGCATGCCGCACTTGCCGCCAAGTACATGCTGGAACAGTACGCGCACAAACGGGTCAACGTGGAGTATGCGTCCGAATTTCGGTATTCCAATCACCTGGTCGGTACGGAGGATGTTGTTGTTTGCATCAGCCAGAGTGGGGAGACCGCAGACACGCTGGCAGCATTGAGAGAGGCGAAGCGCCGTGGCGCCACGGTGGTGGGGATCTGCAACGCGGTCGGAAGTTCGATTGCGCGGGAAAGCCATGGAGGGGTGTACCTCTACGCCGGGCCTGAGATCGGCGTCGCTTCCACCAAAGCCTTTACCTCGCAGTTGACCGTGCTTGCGCTCCTGACCCTGTTGCTTGCCCGGAAGAGCGGAATGCCGGAACAGATGGGAAGAACGATCCTGAAGGAGTTGAAACAGCTTCCGGATAAAGTGCGATCGATCCTCTCCAGCACGCGCCAGATCGAGTACATCGCCCAGGAGTTCCATGATCGCGGCAATGCGCTGTACCTGGGACGCGGGTATAATTTCCCGGTGGCACTCGAGGGGGCCCTGAAACTGAAGGAGATCTCGTACATCCACGCTGAGGGGTACCCCGCGGCGGAGATGAAGCACGGGCCCATCGCCCTGATCGACGAGAACATGCCGGTCGTTTTCATCGCCCCGCGCGATTCCGCCTATCAGAAGATCCTGAGCAATATCGAGGAAGTGAAAGCCCGCAAGGGGAACATCATTGCCCTTGTCAACGAGAAGGACGAATCGATTGCCCGGCTTGCTGATTTCCTCGTGGGCGTCCCGCCCACCCTGGACATGCTCACACCGATCCTGACGGTCGTCCCCCTCCAATTGCTTGCCTATCACATGGCAGTGCTGCGAGGATGCGATGTGGATCGGCCGCGAAACCTCGCTAAAAGCGTGACGGTGGAATGATGGACCATGAGGGAATCTCCTTACCGACCATTGCCAAACAAGGGGAAACGATGATGATGCCCGCATCCAACTCAGGGACACTGTTTCTCCTCGGTGTTCGCGTCGATAACATCACCGGGGAGACAGCGATGAAGTTCATCCACAACTGTGTGGCCAACCGGCGCGAGCGTCTCGCTGGAAAAGTCTTTTTCACCAATGTCCATACCATTCACCTGGCTCGGAAAGAAGCATCGTTCAAGCAGATCGTGAACGGCGGGGATATCGTCCTGGCCGACGGAAGCGGGTTGAAGCTGGCCGGACGGCTGCTGAACGAGCCCATCCTGGAGAATCTTAATGGTACTGATTTCGTTCCCGCGGTGCTTCGGCGGGGGGAGATCCACCGATGGAGTGTTTATCTGCTGGGGGGACGTCCGGATGTGATACAGAAATGCCGGGAACGATTACGCGAGATGTTCCCCGCACTCAGGATCGTGGGTAGCCATCATGGCCATTTCTCCTCCGAAGACGAGGAAGTAATCATCCGCGAGATCAACGCTGCGAAGCCGGATATTGTCCTGGTTGCCCTGGGCTCGCCGCTGCAGGAACAATGGATCAGTCGGAATACGGACCGACTCCATGCAGGGGTCTGTTTCGGTGTCGGTGGGTTGTTCGATTTTATTTCCGGACAGAGGAAACGTGCCCCTTCCTGGTTGCGGTCGCTGGGCCTCGAATGGGTGTATCGTTTCCTTCAGGACCCCCAAGCAAAATGGAACCGGGTGTTCGTAGAGATCCCCGTCTTTGTGGCGATCCTCCTGGCGAAATGGCTCTTCCCGAAGCGTTTCCATGAAGCGATGATAAGGAACGGGCAGGCGCGATGATGCATGAAACGGCGACATCGATCGCAAAAAACACTACCGTCATGATGGCATCACAGGGAGTGACCTGGATTTCAAGTTTCGTCCTGATGCTCTTCCTCCCGCGGTACTTGGGAAGCGAAGAGTACGGCAGGTTGTACCTGGCGATCTCCCTCACCATGATGTTCCAGATCGTCATCGATTTCGGAGGGTCGTACTTTATCGCCAAGGAGGTCTCCCGGGACCGGTCGAAAGCTGCTTACCTGATGGCCAACTCCATTGCCTTGCGCGGCATCCTGTGGATCTTCTCTCTTGCCTCGTTGGGCCTCATCTCGTTCGTGGCCGGGTATTCCCCGCTGGTCGTGGCACTGATCTTTATCCTGGGATTTGCAAAACTCTGGGAGGGAACCGGGCGCGTGCTCGTCAGCTGCTTCCAGGGATTCGAGCTGATGCAATATCCCTCCCTTGGAGCAATCGCCGAGCGGACCTTCATCATGATGACGGGGGTTGGTGCACTCCTCCTTGGCGCGGACGCCCTCTTGATCGCTATCCTGATGGCGATCAGCACACTTCTGAGTTTCGTGATGAACCTGAGGTTTAGCCGCCGGATTATTCCCCGCGTCCCGGGGATTCGGTGGGGCGCCTTACGCGACCTCCTCCGGGAAGGGTTACCCTACTTCCTCTGGTCCGTGTTTGCCGTGATGTATTACCGGGTGGACGTGGTGATGCTTTCCCTCATGGCCCCGGAATCCGTCGTCGGATGGTATGGTGCCTCGTATCGCTTTTTTGATGTGCTGATGTTTCTTCCGAGCATCCTTTCGTGGGCGGTGTTTCCCGTCCTTTCCCGTCTGAACCGGCAACCGGGGACCGATCCGGCAAGTGTGACCCGCAAGAGCCTCGATCTTGTGTTGCTCGCGGGGATTCCCCTGAGCATTGTTGTGTGTGCATTCGCAGATGAGATTATCGACCTGTTCTTTGGCTTGGGACAGTACGGTCCGTCGGTGATTCTCCTCCGGATCTTTTCGTTCGGATTGCTTCTTGTCTACGTCGATTTCATTCTCGGGACCACGCTCTTCGCCTCGGACCGGCAGAAGCAGTGGACCATGGTCGCACTTGCTGCGCTTGCGTTGAACCCTGTCTTGAACTACTTCCTTATACCGGTCACGCAGGCGAGTTTGGGCAACGGAGGGATCGGGGCCGCCATCGCAACGCTGATCACGGAGTTGTTCGTGATGGCCATGGCGCTGGCGATCCTGCCGCAGCGTATTTTGTCGGGATCAAGGGTTTCCGTGCAACTGAAAGGATTGGTGGCCGGAGGGCTGATGGCACTGGCACTTTGGCTTCTCCATGGGACGGAAACGAACTGGATTCTTCTGGCTCTTTTTGGAGGATTGGTCTATGCCACTGCGCTGTTTACGTTCCGTGCCTTGAGTGATGCCGAGATGGGCTTTCTCGGGGGTTTCTTCTCCTACAGCAATCTGAAACAAACGTTTGTACTTCACCGAGGATGATTCCATGAAACTTCTCCATGTCATGCCTTATTGTCCGGTCCCAGCCGCCTTCGGGGGTGCCCTGCGAATCTACCATCTGCTCCGATACCTTGTCGACCGGCATGATGTCAGTGTGATTTCCTACGGTACGGAGGAGGACCTGCGGAGAATGCGTGAACAGTTTCAGGGGAAGCTCCGCAACATCCATATGATTTCGAGTCCCTGGACCACGCGATTCCGGCGGCTGGGTCAACTGTATGCGCTGGGGACCAGCCGGAGTTTTTTGCAGCTCCTCGCGTACCGACGCACGATGCAACAATTGGTCGATCGGGTGGCAGGAGATGGATGTTTCGATATCGTCCAAACGGAGTTCCCCATGATG
Source organism: Ignavibacteriales bacterium (assembly GCA_016192345.1). Classification (GTDB taxonomy): domain Bacteria; phylum Bacteroidota; class Ignavibacteria; order UBA10030; family UBA10030; genus UBA6688. Next base: position 4,319 of record JACPUH010000096.1, read on the forward strand.
GCGTCCCTCACGCAGTCTGTCGATGCCGTGAAAATCCTCGACGCCCATAATGTCGAGTACGAGAACTTCAGGAAAATGTGGGTGAATGCCCGGTCTCCCATCAGGAAATTCCATTACTATCGGGAGTACAGAACGATGTACGATGAAGAGATTGCTGCGTGCCGGAGTCATGACGCACTCTTCGTCACATCTTCCTGCGATCGGGAGATCTTCGATTCCGATGTTCCGGAGATTCCAAAATATGTTATTCCGAACGGAGTCGACTGCTCTTATTTTTTCCCCTCCGGTCGTCAACCGGAGCGGAATGCGCTCGTGTTTACCGGGATGATGGCGTACGTACCAAACTACGATGGTATGATCCATTTCCTTGATCATAGTTTTCCTCTCATCCGCCGTCACGTGCCGGACGTCAAGATCTACATCGTGGGAAATCGTCCTCCCGTTGAGCTCCGCAGGCGTGCCTCGGGGAGCGTCATCATCACCGGGTACGTTGATGACGTGAGACCCTACATAGAGCGGGCAAGTGTGTACGTGGTGCCGCTGCGCATGGGAAGCGGAACCAGGCTGAAGGTGCTTGAGGCGATGGCGATGAAAAAACCGATTGTCACGACCAGTATCGGCTGTGAGGGGATCGATGTGAGGCATGGAGAGAGTGTGTTCATCGAGGATGATCCTCATGCGTTCGCCGGGCGGATCGTCGAGATTCTCAAGGACCCTGAGCGGGCAAGGGTCCCTGTTGAGCGGGGGTATGAACTTGTGCGATTACGGTATGAATGGTCGGCGATTGGTAACTCGGTCGGTGAAGCATACCAGCGGATATTTGAATCCGGCCGGCGTGGGAGCAGACAACGTTCGGTCCGCGGGCGCCCGCCTGTTGTTACTTCCGCGAATCCGGATGATGCGGTCATTGGGAAGGAACCAATATATGTCTCATGAGACGAATATGGAAACTCACGGCCGCGCGGAGGGAGAACCCCGCGTGATCAAGGTTTTGCTGTATCATCGCATCATCGACGATGCGTCCTCAAGTCGTGCACACTGGTCTTGTATCCCCATTGAACAATTCAGGCGACAGGTTGAATTGCTTGACCGCTGGGGGTTCACGGCGATTACCCTGCAGGACTATCAGTTGTTCCAACGGGGCGAACTGGATCTTCCCGCCAAGCCCGTCATCCTCACGTTCGATGACGGGTATCTCGACACGTACCGCTATGCGTTCCCCATTCTCCGGCAGTTTGGCATGCGGGCTGTCGTGTTTGTGCTCGGGGACCGAAGGATCAAAACGAATTACTGGGATAAGAACCGTGGCATCCCCGAGGCTCCGTTGATGGAGGACGCTCAAATCCTCGAAATGTACCAGGAGGGGTTTGAGATCGGCGCACACTCGATGTCGCATATCGATCTCACCCGACTTCCCGAAGACAAGGTCTGGGAAGAGATTTCCCGCTCCCGCATTCTTTTGGAAATTCTCCTGAACGGTTCGGTTCAAAGCTTTTCGTACCCCTATGGAACCGTGAACGCCATCACGAAACGTATGGTGCAACATGCCGGGTACACGGCTGCCTGCGGTGTCGCGACGGGACCCGCGGCTTTTGGAAGGGATTCCCTTGAAATCCGGCGACTGACCATCACCAGTTCCATCGGTGTGACGGGTTTCGCGCTCAGGTTATTGACCCCGTACCAGTATTACGCGTGGTTCAAATGGGCCGCAAAGAAACTCCTTTCCCCGGTCGCCCGAGACGAACGGGATCTGAACAGGCTTCTGGCCGAGAAAAAACGCCGGCATCGGCACCGGCGCTCATCAACCATCGAACTGACCAAAGAAAAAGCGTATGAGGAATAATCATCTCTTGAACGACCCCCTTATTGGGGATCGCATCGACCTGATTTCCCGAAACGCCCCCCAGCGCGCTGTACCGGGAAATCTTGGCCACTGGCGGGAGAGTCTCTCCTTGGCCGGGAAAATTCAACGCAGTCTCGAGCGCGATCGGGATCTCCCTCTCTCTCAGAAATTGCACAAGGCGGTGGTTTATATTTCCTCGACGCTCTCCGCTCGCCTGTATCTCTTGCGTTGTACGAAGGTTGGCAGGCGAGCGCGCACGCGCGGCGCCCCCTATATCGTAAACCACGGCCGCATCATCATCGGCGATGATTTCAACCTGAGCTCTCGCATCGTTGCGAGCGAACTCGCAACGGGGCATCAGGCAACCATCGAAATCGGGAACGAGGTGAGCATCAATTTCGGGGCTCTTATCTCGGCGCTCCGGCTGGTGAAGATCGGCAACCAGGTCAACATCGGTCCTTATACCGTCATCACGGATTCCGATTTTCACGATCCCCGGGATCGATTTGCCCCGCCGGAGGGGGTTCCCACCATCATCGAGGATAACGTCTGGCTGGGAGTCCGGGTCATCGTTCTCAAAGGTTCTCATATCGGTCACGGATCGGTCATCACTGCCGGGAGCCTGGTTTCCGGAAAGATTCCCCCGAATGTTATCGCCGGAGGGATTCCCGCCCGTGTCATTCGGCACCTGGGTGAAGAAGATCCCCACGGGTATCGGGGAGACCAAGGAGTTTCACAAGAAAGCACAAATCCGAATGTGCGGGCACGACTATCGAAGGTGTTCAGCCACACCTTTGATATCCTTGCCCCGGTGGACCCGGCGATTGGGCCGACGAAGGTGTCGCGGTGGGATTCTCTCGGTCATCTGGAATTGATCGTGAGGCTTGAGGAAGAGTTCGATATCAAATTCACTGATGGCGATGCGATTTCCATGACAAGCTTCGGCGAAATCGAACGAGTGATTGCACGTCATCTTCAACTTCGTACACGGAACCAATACAAAATCGGTTGAAAGGAGAGAGCAAGATGCAGCGACTCGTCCACGAAATGCTCCTGGATTCTTCCAGGCGCTCCGCGGCGCAACCGGCGGTGATCTGTGATGGCCGTGTATGGACGTATGCCGAACTGACCTCCCGTATGTTGCGACTCGCCTCGGTCCTCCGGGATGCCGGGGTCAGCAAAGGCGCCCGGGTGCTCGTTGCGTTGAACGAGAAACAGGATTTCCTGGCTTCGATCTTTGCTACCATGGCGGCCGGAGGCATCGCCGTCCCCTGTCCGGAACATTCGGTGCCGGACTCGCTTCGGTATTATCTGGACGACAGTACTCCCCGGGTCATCATGACGAGCAGAAGCCATACCGCGCGCTATCCCATGCTCAATGGCCTCAGAAAAGCCGAAATCATGTTTGTCGAAGATGTTCCTTTCGATCCGCACTCGATGGGCAAGGAACGGTCAGAATTGAGGGTCGGTGACTTTCGGGAGAGGGTAGGTGGAACCGATATTGAGGAACATGATGGGGCCATGATCCTGTACACATCGGGTACGACCGGGAAACGTAAAGGGGTCCTCCTCACACACATGAACCTTGTCCAGGCAACCCAAAACATTAATGCGTTCATGGGAATCGATGCCCGGACCTGTGAATTTATTGGCGTGCCGTTAACCCATTCCTTCGGTTTCGGCCGCAGCCGGTGTGTTCTTGCTGTGGGGGGGACCATCGTTGTTTCGAACGGCATGTTGAATCCCGCGGCCGCCGTGAATTTCATCCGGAACCATCAGTGCAACGCGCTTTCAATGGTTCCCGCCGGGTTTGCCATGTTCTTCGGTCGGTTCGAGCATCTGCTGGGGGAAATCAGTCCCCAAATTCGATGGATCGAGATCGGGAGTTCCCCCATGCACCTTCACCATAAGCTGAAATTGTTGAAGTTCTTTCCTCAAGCGCGCATCTGTATGCATTACGGGCTTACCGAGGCCTCCCGGAGCACATTGATCGAGTTTCACGGCGAACTCTCTCATATCGACACTGTCGGCAGGCCTTCACCCAACTGCGAGATCGTGGTGTTGGATCCCCACGACCGGCAGGTCCGATCCAACGAAATCGGGGAAATCGCGGTGCGGGGAAAACACGTGATGACGACCTATTGGAACGACCACGAGTCCACGCAGAGCTATCGTTCGCACGAAGGCTGGTTTAAAACAGGTGATTACGGTTTTCTAGACCACGAGGGCTATCTCCACCTTCTCGGTCGGCGGGATGATATCATCAATACGGGAGGAGTGAAAGTCTCTCCCCTGGAACTTGAAGGGACCATCGCTTCGATCTACCCGGGCATCGAAGTGTGCGTCGTGGGGGCTCCGGATCCGGGGCAAGTTCTGGGGCAGGTACCGGCGCTGTGCTACGTTTCCCAAAACGGCTGGCACCTTACCGGGCGCGAGCTCGAGGAGGCCCTGGTACAACGCATCGAGCGGAACAAAATGCCGAGGATCATCCACCGTTTCAACAAATTCCCCAAAACGGAAAATGGGAAGATAATCCGGGGAGAGGTCCAGAAACTGCTGCGCCAGGCGATGAAGCAGGATCCCATGAGATCGCACACCGAGAACGTTTTGCAAAAAGAAACCGGTCGGCCGCACGTGGCGTCCGTGACCGGGAAAGTTCGTTGACGAAGAAGAGTTGAATTGTTATGACCAAGCGCGAGACACCGTCTGTCGAATTTCTCGATATCAACACCTTCCAACAACCGGAATCCCCCGGCTTGTCCCTTCCGCCTCTCACGATCCAGACCGTACGGACGGTGAAGGACCTCACCGCGCTTGAGAACGAATGGAATGCTCTCGTGGATCGGGCGGACGTAACCGTCTATCAAACGTTTGACTGGCAGCGCCTCTGGTGGAAGCACTTCTGTTCCGGACCGTTCATAACGATGTTCGTTCTCGTCGTTCGTCGCAACCGGGATCTTCTTGGCATCGCTCCGTTCTGCATACGGTCCGAGCTTTTCCTTGGGTTTCGGCTGCGCCGCCGGCTCGAATTGATGGGGGGTGAAGTGCCGGAAGGGCCTCAAGCCCCCCGGACGGCCATGGGTGGCCCCAGCGACTACCTTGACATCATTGTTGCCCCGGGAAATGAACACGAAGTCGCAACCTCTCTTGCGGAGTTCCTACGGGAACACCCCAACTCTTTCGACGACATTGTTTTCAACAACGTCCCCGAAAAAAGTGTTCTTCTCGGTCCGTTCCTGAAGGCACTTGACGCAGCGGATATGAAGAGCTCGGTCCGGATATCCGATGTTTGTCCAAGGGTGGAAGTGCCTTCCTCGATGAAGGAGTTCATAACCGGTCTTGAAGCCCATGTGGGGCGGCGGATGCGGCGTTCCATGAACAACTTCAAGGGCCAACCGTCAAAAGCCATTCATCACATCACCACGCAGGAGGAATTCGATTCGGCCTACCGTGACTTGATCGCACTCCATCAAATGCGATGGAACCGGCTCGGGTATCTCGGCTTGTTTGCCGACGATCGGTTCAGGGCATTCCAGGCCGAAGTTGGCCGGCTGTTCCTGAAGCGTGGTTGGCTTTGGTTTAAAACCACCTCCATGGCGGGAGTCAGGATCGGTGCTCGGATGGGATTTATGTTCAAGGACAGGATGTATGATTACATTTCCGGATTCGACGACCGATTCCCTTGGGCAAAAACGCGGCCCGGCCTTGCCCTGCTTGGGTTTATGCTGGACGACGCGGTCAGGTCGGGATTCAGGATCCTGGACCTGCTTCGGGGGGGAGAAGGATATAAATTCGAGCTTACTTCGAACGTTTGCTACAACCGCACAATCTCCATCAAATTTTCGAATCATCGCTCCCATCGCCTTGCCCGCATGGCCCAGGTTGTAGCGAGATCTCGAGAGGTCTTTCGCAGGATCCAAAAGGAAGCGATCATCATACGCTTCCATCTGGCAGAGCATGGTATGATGCCGGCGCTACCAACCTATCTCATGTTTTTGAAGTCAAGGGTGTTCAGAAAACAAACGATTGTCCAGGAAAGCGATAGCAAGGTATCCCGAACAGTGATCAGCGCACGCTTGCGGCCGATCCCCACTTGGCTCACGGAAAATGCCCGGTCGGTGGGGCATAAAATTCTCCGTGGAAGTGAGGGCTTCGCTTCGAGGTTGTTCGCGCTCGTGTACCTTTGGAACTGCAATGTCGTTGGAGAGAATGCCCGGGTCATCGGACGACCGATCATTCGGAACCGGGGCCGGATCAAGATCGGGGACGATGTGTTCATGAATTCTAGCGTCCTCCGGACGACGCTGATGACCGGCTGGAACGGCCACATCGAGATCGGGAATGGTGTGAGGATCGGCTTCGGGACCTCGATCGCGGCTCAGGAATTGATCAAGATCGGAAACCGTGTCCGAATTGGACATTCTGTCACCATTCTCGATACCGATGATCAAGAGCCGAAGAAATGGTATTCCGCCATGAAGGCTGAAGAGGTCCTGATTGAAGACGACGTTCTTATTGGAAACAGAGTAACGATTTTGAAGGGTTCGAGGATTACCAAGGGATCTGTCATACAAGAGGGGAGTATCGTTTCAGGTTCGACTCACGCATCAGGAATGTCCACTCATCGGCGAGGATTTTCTTCATCGGGTGAACGTTCGGCAACTGGTCGGCGTCAACGCCTCGTTAACAATTACTTCGATCTGAACGCCCCGTATTGGCGGGACATCTATGGTTCAGACTCGCTCGACGGCCTTATCTACCGCCTTCGGTTGGGGGAAGTTCTCGCATCCGTCGAGATGCTGAACCTCCCCCCGGGGTCAAAAGTGCTTGAGGTGGGGTGCGGCGCAGGGTTGCTCACCCTCGGACTTGCCCGGAAGCAACTTATTGTTACGGCGATCGACTCGTCGGAGACGATGGTTGAACTTGCCATGGCCCGGGTGGCCGAAACCGGATTTCTTGAGTCCTCCACGGTACGGAGGGAAGACGTCCATGCTCTGAACGAACCGGATGGGACGTTCGATTTGGCGGTTGTTGTCGGCGTCATCCCCTGGCTGCACTCTCCGGAGCGGGCACTTCGGGAGATTGTTCGTGTGACGAAACCCGGCGGTTTCCTTCTTGTGACCTTCGACAATCGTTGGCGCCTGAACCATCTTATCGACCCGCGCTTGAGTCCGGTCTTTTCACCGGTCCGGAGTTGGTTCAAATGGCTCCTCAGATATCCCGGATATTCGAAATCTCCGCAGGAGATCCCGCCGGCCGCGATGCATTCGCCCCGATGGGCTGACCGGTTTCTCAAAAGCCTGGGTACCGCAAAAGTGTGGAGTAAGACGGTGGGCTTCGGTCCGTTTACCCTCTGGGGGAAAAAGGTGTTTTCCGACCACGTGGGGGTCGGGCTTCATACGGTGTTACAATCGTTCGCCGACATCGGCTTGCCGGTCTTTCGCTCGACAGGGTCACACTACCTGATTCAAGTCCAAAAGGCACAAGAACGCCACCCCGGGGGCTCCGGGAGTTCTGATGTTGCGGACAAAACAAGGGACAATCAGAAGAGAATAAAGTGAAGAGCCATCGTGACTCTCAAGCAAGATTCGTGGGGCAATAACGGTTATGGAAACAAGCGAAGGCCCCTCGCGTCTCGAAACACCACCGCCAAAAGGAGGATAACATTATGAAGGGAAGAGAAGAATTCATCCTGAAGAACCGCCTGCATACGGGCGAGTTCTTGCGAGCAATCGGTGTTCCCTGGTTGCCGCCGCTCAGCAGTCCGTTCGATCCCGGGTACGATCCGATCACCCTGGAAAGCCATTTGGATCAAAGCGCTCACCTGATGTCTGTGCTGAAAATCTCGATGGCTTGCTGGCTCGTGGCGGATGAGAACGCGACACGCAGGAAGGTGGCGGCAGCGAGGCAGTACAAAGTGCCGACGGTTACGGGGGGCGGGCCGTTCGAGATTGCCGTCGCGCAACGTCAATTGCCAGCCTACTTAGATCTGTGCGCCGACATTGGTGTTTCACGGATTGAGTGCGGTGAAGGATTTACGGAGATGCGCAACAAGCCGACCGAGATTGTCCGCATGGCAGGTGAGCGGGGGCTTGAAGTGCAGTTTGAGCTTGGGAAGAAGCATGAGGGTTCATTCACAAGCGATATCGTGGACAGCCTGATCGGCCGTGGACAGGAATGGCTTGACGCGGGAGCAGTTCAACTGGTGGTAGAGGCGCGTGAAAGTGCCCAGGGGATTGGCCTGTTCGATCCACAGGGGGAGTTCAACGCGGCGTTCGCAAACCGGTTCGCGAAAACGTTCGGGCTTCACACCGTGCTCTTCGAAGCTCCCAACAAGGCAAGCCAGTTTGCCCTGATGGATTTCTTCGGACGCGATGTGCACCTCTGCAATGTCCGGTTGGAAGAACTGCTCCGGGTGGAGATTTACCGGCGCGGACTCCACGCCGACGCGTTCATCAAAGACCATTTACGTCCTAAGATCAACTACAGGGCGCCGGAGCGAGCGATGTCGCAAGCAAGGAGGTAAGCTATGAAAAAAACCGTTGTGATCGACGCTCTTCCAGAGAGCATTCAGCACTACCGGGAGGACTTTGCCGTAGTTGTGATCGACGTTATCCGGGCTACAACGACTGCGGTTACAGCAGTTGCGATGGGGAGGCGGTGCTTCCCCGTTCCTACGGTTGACGCAGCCCTCGCGCGTGCGACGAAGCTCCACCATCCGCTGTTTGTCGGTGAGCTCGGCGGCAATATGCCGTATGGCTTCGACATGACCAATAGTCCGGCGGGAATTGCGCGGCGAAGGGACATGCAGCGCCCCATGATTCTTCTCTCCTCATCGGGGACCACGCTCCTGCACGACGCAGCGGAATGCCACGCAGTCTATCTGGCATGTTTCCGCAATCAGGAGGCGACGGCCGCATACCTTCGGGACCGATACGAGCGGATTGCTCTGATCGGGGCCGGAACGCGGGGTGAATCGCGCGAGGAAGATCAGATGTGTGCTGCCTGGATCGCCGGCAGCCTCCTCGAAGAGGGTTTCACTCCGGGGAGCAACAAGACTCTGGCGACCATCAAGGAATGGAAAGGGGCTCTGCCCTCGGCATGCCATGTCAGCAAGAGCGTTGACTATCTTCGCCGGACCGGTCAGGTTAAAGACCTTACGTTTATTCTATCGCACATCGACGATCTGCATGCGGCGTATATGTTCGTGAACGGTGAGGTGCTCGAGGTCCCGGTGCACGCACCGGAACCGGAGGCACATCAGGTTGGGGTGTCGCAAGAAAGAGAACTCTTATGAATTTCGGAAATACGTCCACACCGGTAGTGGTGATCGGAATGGAGCACTATGGTGGACTTGGGATTGCCCGCAGCCTGGGTAGGCTGGGGGTGCCGGTTCATGGGATTGATCCCAATCGTCGTGTGCCCGGCTTTGTCTCCCGCTACTGCCGGGAGAAGCGTTTTTGGGATATCGAGGGATCCACCCCGGGGAGCACCGTCGCATTTCTTCTCAGCATCGGTATTTCCATCGGACGGCCTTCCATCCTCATCCCCACGAGCGATGAATCAGCGCTGTTCGTGGCCGAACATGCCGAAGCTCTGCGAAGGCGGTTCCTCTTCCCGGACCAGCCGGTGGAATTGGTTCGGTCGTTATGCAGCAAAAAAGAAATGTACTTCCTGGCGAAAAAGTCCGGGATCCCGACGGCCGAGACCCTCTTTCCGCAATCGGTAGAGGACGTGCTTCGCTTTCTGGAACAAGTGCGTTTTCCGGTCATGCTCAAGGGTATCGACGGGGGGCGTATGGAGAAGAGGACGGGAAAGAAAATGGTCAAGATACGGACCGAACGGGAGCTGCTCGAACGATACCGCAAAATGGAGGATCCCCGACAACCCAACCTGATGATTCAGGAATATATACCGGGGGGCGAGGACTCCGTGTGGATGTTTAACGGGTATTTTGACGCGAGATCGGACTGTCTGTTTGGGTTTACGGGGAAGAAGGTTCGCCAGAATCCTGTCTATACGGGAATGACCTCGCTCGGGATCTGCCTACGCAATCCAGTCGTGGAAGAAACGACGGTCCGTTTCATGAAAACCATAGGGTACCGTGGAGTGCTCGATATCGGGTATCGGTACGACTCCCGCGAGGGTGTTTACAAGGTGCTTGATGTGAATCCGCGCATCGGAGCAACATTCAGGCTCTTTACGGGGGTTCGCCGGATGGATGTCGCCCGCACTCTCTACCTGGATCTCACAGGCCAACCCGTTCATGCCGATGTGCAACGCGAAGGGAGGAAGTGGATAGTGGAAGACAAGGATATTCGTTCCAGCATCCAGTATTTCCGGGACGGGAAGTTGACGCTGTATCAATGGATCCGATCGTTGAGGGGCATCGAGGAGGCGGGCTATTTCGCCCTCGATGATCTGCGCCCGTTCATCAGACTATGTGGCAACCATGCACGCCGTCAGTTGCGACAACTGTTTGGGCTTGGGTCGACCGACACGAGGGAAAGGTCGCAACGGTTTCGGCCCGTTGTATCGAGACGGAAACGCTCCCGGGTGCTTCCATCCCGGTTTTCCCCGTTGCCCTGGGATTCCATGGATCGTGAACATGTATGACCAAACCCCGCGGCTCGTACCGGTGGCGGGCCATAACGAAGAGACATATGATGAAGGGGCCGAAGAACAGAGGGAGAAAGTCCGCTCGTTCTTTGACGGCGATGAAGGTTGGCAGGGGAAGCTCTATTCGGCGCGCAACGATCGATTTGCCCGCGCGGTCGCAAGGAGAAGAAGTTATCTCTTGCACATGTTGGCATCGGCGAATGAGCCGCGCGGTGGAAACGCTTTGGATATCGGCTGCGGGAGTGGCTCTTACATGGAGGAGTTGGCGAGGCTCGGGTTCACGGTGTACGGCATGGATTCTTCCGGCGAGATGGTCCGATGCGCGAAGAGAACTCTGGGGAATCGGGCATCCGTTCTGTGCGGAGACAGCGAATCTATCCCGTTCAAGAGCGGACAGTTCGACGTTGTCCTCTGCGTCGGCGTCCTCGGGTACCTGTTGGAGGATGCCACCACCTTGTCAGAGATGCACCGCGTTCTCAAGCCGGACGGTCTTCTTATTGTGAATGTCGAGAACATGATGTCATTCTCGAATATCGACTATGTGATACGTCGAAGGCTGCGCCGCGATGGAGCGGGCTTCGTCGGCAACCGTCAGGGGAGGACGGATCCGGAGGCAACATTCACCTCGCCATGGGTCTTGCAGGATCCCAGACGGCGTTTCCGGTACAAGCTCTACAACCCGTGGGCGTTTGAAGTTCTCATGAACCGTTCAGGCTTCACCCTGGTCGATTCGATGACGTTCGGGATAGAGTTTCGGATCCTGCGTCGGTTCAAATTGGTGCCGGAATCGTGGCTCCTCCGATGGGAGCTCATAGGCGAATCCCTGATGAGGCGATTCCGGGTGCCGTACTTTTCATACTTGGGAGAATCCTACAATGCGTTATTTCAGAAACAAGATGAAGTATCCCCGGTCCGTTCGTCCGGCCGCCCTGATCATTTCCGCGGGGGGATCTCCGGGAGCCTACGACATCGTACGCTCGCTGGGGATGGCA
>JACPUH010000097.1 GCA_016192345.1 Ignavibacteriales bacterium
AAAAGACGGAAGCCATTACGGCGGGAGAGGAAAGCCTGAAGATGTTCAAGGCGATGGATCAAAGCAGGATGAGTGATTTCCAAAAGCAGGCGATTGTGGATTTCGAGAAAATGGTAGCAGACTGGAAGAAATAAAATAAGCTCGATGAAAAAAAATAAAACCTGACAGGTTTCTGAAACCTGTCAGGTTTTTTTGTTTCGTCGTGCGACCCACCCGCCTTTGAGGCTCTTCCCGGTCGAGCAGGGACGCCGTCTCGCATACCAGGCGACTCAGCGAGTCGCCCTACAATCTCCTTTTATCACGTGAGCAATTTTACAAATGACTCCTTGACATAGGTCCACTTCCAATCCTGCCAACGCTTACAGAGGCCTGTATTCACCGGGTTAAAGGCGACGTATTGGATTATTCGTGTCAATTCCCCCTCGCTCCGGACTACATGATCGTAGCTTTCGTGTTGCCAGAACGCTCCCCTTCTACCAAGCAACGCGTTCGCCTTCAGAGCTGTATACCATTTAAGATTTTCCAAAATCTTCGTAACAATGTAGGGCGACGAGTCTCGTCGCCCTACAGGAGAAAACAAAAGATGAACATGATTCGGCATAATGCAAGACGCCAACAGATCATAAACACTTCCATTCCGATGCAATATTGCTTCGTGAACAATCCCTGCCACTCCGTCATCGGCGAGCCACTTATTCCCTGCCTGGGCACTGTCAAGGAAACTATCGAAATGGCCAAAATACCTCCTGTGCTCTTCCTCCTGTAACAGTTTTTTTCTTTCCGGATCCTCCTCCTGGTCAATCAGGTGTTCTCGCATTTGCCTTTCTTCCATTAGACGCGCTATGACATCCGCGGGCAACGAGCCAGTCAAACGAAATGTGACAAAAAAAGTGGCCTGTGCAGGTTGGTAGTGCGGCAAGCGCCGGCGATAGAAGTCATTGCCGTCCGAAGGCATAGGGTTCAGATGAAGAATGTATAGTTGGCGACTCAGCGAGTCGCTCTACACACAATTGCTTACGCGAGTGTTTCAGCGGGATTTGAGCACCAGAAGGGGATTCAAGAGGAGGGCCATTCCCACCACCACCCCACACCCGATCACATTGTACCACAACCAGGCAATGTTTGTAAAGGCAAAACAGGACAGTACAACGGCTTCACCAACAAAAGCCGCCCAAAACACCGCTGTCCCTCCGACCCGCTTCACATAAAAGGCCAGGAGGAAAATCCCCAATAACGTCCCGTAGAACAACGAGCCCAGAATATTGACCGCCTCGATCAGTGAACCGAGTTGCGTTGCATATTGTGCGAATGCAATAGCGTAGATCCCCCACAGCACCATCGACGTTCGGGATACAAAAAGATAATGCCGGTCATCCCCCTCTCTCCGGAAATGTCTCTTGTAGATATCGACAACCGAGCATGTCGCCAGCGCGCTCAACTCCCCCGACGTCGAAGACATCGACGCGGCGAAAATGCATGCGAAGATCAATCCCACCAATCCGATCGGTAAATAGTTGATCACGAACGAGAGAAAAATGTAGTTTGTATCGTTGGGATCCTGTCCGTTTTGGCTGATCAAACCGACCGCCTCGGCCCGGAACGATTCGGCGTACTGCTTGGATTCCTGCAAGTCACGGAGCGCCTCCTCGATTCGTTCCTTGTCTCCCGAATCCCGCGCACTGAGATACTCCTGGAGCCATTCCTCCTGCTCCCGGAGGGCGATCTCGTAGTTTCGTTCCACCTCGGCAAAGCGATCGGCGTATTGACTCCCCCGGATTTGTTCCAATCCCGTCGGGTTGAAGAAGATGGGGGGGCGCTCGAATTGGAAGAAGACGAAAACCATTACCCCGATGAACAGGATGATGAATTGCATCGGAACTTTCGCCATCCCGTTAAACAGCAACCCAATTCTGCTTTGCGCAACTGACTGTCCCGTCAAGTATCGCTGCACCTGGGATTGATCGGTCCCAAAGTAGGCAAGGGCTACGAACAGGCCCCCGATCAACCCGGACCAGAAGTTATACCGGTCGTTCAGATCGAACGTAAAGTCGACGGCGTTCAGGCGCCCCATGCCTCCGGCAATGTGAAGCGCATCGAGGAACGACACCTCCTCCGGGAGCGAGAAGACGATGACGAAAAGGGCGATCACCATCCCCGACATAATAATGAGCATCTGCTGGAAGTGCGTCCAGCTAACCGATTTGACACCCCCGGCCGCCGTGTACGCAATGATCGCCCCTCCGATCACCGCCGTGGTGATACGCATATCCCATCCGAGCATGACGGAGAGGACGATGGAGGGCGCATAGATGGTGATCCCAACAGCCAGTCCGCGTTGGATCAAAAAAATGATGCTCGTGAGGGTCCTTGTCTTGAGGTCGAATCGCTGCTCGAGATATTCGTAGGCGGTGTAAACGCCAAGCTTATGGAAGATGGGAACGGCAGTAATGGAAAGGATGACCATGGCAAGCGGCAGTCCGAAGTAGAACTGCACGAACCGCATCCCGTCAACGTAGGCCAGCCCTGGGGTGGAAGTGAAGGTGATCGCACTCGCCTGCGTTGCCATGATGGACAATGCAACGACATACCACTTCATCCGGCGATCAGCGAGAAGATAGCCCTGGACATCCCGCGTCCCGCGTCCCTTCCACATGCCGTACAGGACGATCGAAAGCAGCGTCGCGACAAGAACGACCCAATCGAGCGTCCTCATTCGAATGCCCGCCGGAAGAGAACCATCAGGAGGATCAGGAGTGCCAGTTCACCCAGGACCAGCATATAGAGCCGGCGCCACGAACCGAAGAGCCTTGGGGCTTCTTCGTCCTTGGGTTGCGGGTCGCTGTGGGGGGACTCAGGTTGCATCAGAGGCCTGGCTCAATGGGATGCTTCGGTCCTGGAAAGTGAAATGATATTGGCGAACAACCGGTAGGCCCCTGCGACCCCCGCCGGGAGTTGACGGAAGAATGCATAGCCTGTGTAGACATAGTTTCCCCGCCCATGGCGAGCCACGATCAATCCCCCTTCCAGCGGCTTTTCACCCGGGTCATTGCTCGCGATCACCGTTTCGTACTTTGCATCCCATGGACCGGCGAAATATAACCCGCGTTCCTGGATCCAACCGTTAAAATCCAGCTCAGTGATTTTGTTCGGCCGGTTCAGAACCGGATGATTCGGCTTCAGGAAGGTCACCGGTGCCTCCTCCACGGTCACCCTTTCCCGGGAAACTGTAAAGGGGAAGGGGCCGAGGTTCTCGGATTCCCCGCGTTGCAGCGTTACAAATTGAACAACGTAGGTCCCACCGCGATCAACGTATTCCATCAAACGCCGTTGATGAGCCCGAAGCTTCGGTCGCGTGTTATAGGCCCGGACCCCTGCGATGATCGCGTCGAATCGGGACAAGTCCCCCTCGGCAATTGCATCATCACTCAACACCACCACTTGATATCCCATCTGGTGCAACGCCTCGGGAATGTCATCTCCGGCCCCCATAATATAGCCGATGGTGGTCCCTTCTTTCGCGAGGTCGATGCGAAGGAGTTTCGCTTCTGCTTTCTGAAAAAGGGTTTGGGGGGGAATGTGGGGATATTTGATGGTGCGAGTCCCAAGCGAAATGACCGATCCCCCAACCTCCACACGAGCAGAAAGAATCCCGCTCACCGCACCATTAAGCGGCTGCACCCGAAAGGTCAGTCCCAATTCCTCTTCACGACCGCCAAGCTCGAAAGGCATGGTAGAGGGTTCGACGGTCCAGCCGGAGGGAACTTGCAGGCGCGCAACTCCCTTCACCGCTGAGCCACCATTCTTGACATGGACCACAACGGTACTCGAACTGCGGGTGGGGAAGAGATACACCGGTTCCTGCAAACTGACACTGACTCTTGGAACAATTTCAAAGCTCCTGTACTGCTCCCCTTCCACCGGATCGACCCAGCGAAACCGGAACGGTACCTGCAACTCAAGCTCCTGGTCGAAGACAACCAGCCGAACATGGACGGTGAAGGGAGGGTTGTTCTCTGGCCTGCCAACAGCGACCTGATCGTTGACGATATACGAACCTTTCAGCGCCTCATCGTTCAGCCAGTACGGTTGTGTATACTCGGCGTCCGATGGAATGTGAAAGGAAAACCGCGCCTGGACGGACTTATTGGGCTCCAGCGATGCGTTGAACATCGTATCTTTCTGCCCCAACGGGAACGAAATGCTTTTGACGATAAACGGTGCCTCCGACCGGTTCAGCATGGTCAGCAGCACATTGATATCCGTGCCGGGACTTGCGGAGAAATCCGACGTGAGGGCATCAATCCATAATCCTGCACAGGAACGGATGACTTCCTGGAGCTCAAGTTTCTTCACTTCCACCCAGTACCGGTCCTGCACGGAGGCAAGAGCGCGGTAAGCTTTGAGGAGAATCGGCAGGATCTTTGCCGGGTCGTTGGGATCGAACGACCGGTTGGCTTGTTCGATCAGTTGCGCAACACTATCCCCTCCACGCACACGGGACCATGTCAGGTCCACTCCCTCAAACAGATCTTTGGAGGCCGAGTCCCCAAGCGTATGCTGGAAGTAATTGACGAGCGATCCACGGTTTTCCGCCGCTCCGAACCCCTGGCTTTTATGCATGCTCCGGCTGATCCCGGCAATTTCCGTGAATGACTTTCCCAGCAGGGGCATGTAGGCTCCCGCATCAAGCGTCAGCGCCCGCTGCAGCAGGAGGGTGTCCGATTGTTGAAAGCGAAAGCCGTTCCACACAAGACGTTTCGGCTTCCACACATCCACGTATCGCAACTGCTCGGGAAACCTGGCAGGATCGCCCGCGGCCAGGAACGCTTCCTGTGCAAGAAGTGCGGATGCGGTATGATTGCCATGGCCGCCAAGGGTGGAAGTAAAGCGGGTGATGACGATATCCGGGCGCAAGGTCCTGATGGCCCATACAACATCGGAAAGGGTCTTTTCTTTCCCCCAGATCGCGACCGTCTCATCCGAATTCTTGGAATACCCAAAATCCAGGGCCCGGGTGAAGAGCTGTTCCGCACCGTCGACGCGGCGGGCGGCGAGCAACTCCTGCGTCCGGATGATCCCCATCAGCGCTCCTTGTTCGGGACCGATCAGGTTCTGTCCCCCCTCTCCTCTTGTCATGGAAAGATATACTGTACGAACAAGACGCCCCTTGGCAAGGGAGGTCAGGATGGCAGTGTTCTCATCATCGGGATGAGCAGCAATATAGAGAGCGCTCCCCAGAACGTTCAATTTTTTCAACGCGAGACCGAGCTCTCCCGCCCCCATCACGTGCGGCGATTGCGCGTACCCATAGAACGAAGGGAGAAGAGATACAAAGAGAGCAAGAGTGAAACGGAGACGATTCATCGACCGGTGCCTTTCCGCCATCGTCTGCCGGCATCGGGCACACTGGGAGTGAATCGCGGTGGCTGTGTCGGCGCATTGACTTTGATTGGTTTCTTCATTATACAAGAAAAGGTGCTGATGTTTGAACAAGAGGGGGCGTGGTGTATGTTCATCATGGGCGGCAGCTATGAACGGGGGGCAATATACTACTCCCCTGTTGGAGCCGCAAGAAAAATGTGATGAAGGCCCCACACCCTGACACCGGATACCTCCCCCATCACGCCAACGGAACCTATGCGGGAAAAAGACAGACTCCTACGACAGAACATCCGGACGCTCGGCAACCTGCTCGGTGAAGTCATTATCGAACAGCAGGGAAAAGAACTGTTCGAACTCGAGGAAACGATCCGCCAGACGACAAAACAGCTCCGGCGGCGCCCCTCGGAAACGCAACTCACCAACCTCCGCTCGCTCATCCGCGGGATGGCCCCGGAGACCATGGCATGGATCCTCCGAGCGTTTACCACCTATTTCCAACTTGTCAATACGGCGGAGCAACATCATCGCATTCAGCGCCTCCGGGCCTACAAGCGTCTCTCCAAGCCGAAAGCACCACCGGGATCCCTGGAGGAGACAATGCAACAGTTGAAGCGGGAGGGCGTTCAGGCCGGCGACCTGGAACGCTGCTTTGAGAGATTGCTCGTCATGCCTGTCTTTACCGCACATCCGACCGAAGCGACTCGCCGGACGATCCTTGAGAAACACTCCCGCATCTGGAAACTCCTCGAAGAGTTCGACCGGAAGGATCTTCTGCAGGAGGAGCACCTCGCCCTCCAACAGGAGATCAAACGTCACATTACAAGCCTGTGGCAAACAGAGGAGACCCGCTCATTCCGAATCACCGTGCTGGACGAGCTTTACAACGGCCTCTATTATTTTCAGAACGTCCTGTATCAAACCCTCCCCGCGTTCTATCGCGAGCTCGAGCGGTGCCTGCACAATACCTATCCTGAGTGGTCCGGTCGCGTCCCGTCATTCATCCGATTTGGCTCCTGGATCGGGGGCGACCGGGACGGCAACCCCCATGTTACGGCAGAGGTGACCTGGAAAGCACTCCAACGGAAGACCCGCTTGATCCTTGAACTATATACCTCATCGATTCAGAACCTGTTCGTCGAACGGAGCGAGTCCGCACAGCTTATCGGTGTGAGCGAAGAGTTGCTCGCATCGGTCAAGCGGGACGAGGATTTGCTCGCGTCCCTTCCCGGTGTGGTCGGCGTGCGAAACCGACACGAGACCTATCGGGTGAAGCTCTCGCAGATCTACCAAAAACTTCAATGCCGGCGGACGTTTACGGAAGGAACGTTCGTCGAATCAAAATATCTCTATCAGTCGTCCGCTGAATTCCTCCACGACCTCCGGGTCATCGACCGGAGCCTCCGGTCGAATAAGGGAGAAACCATCGCGGAGGGGGCTTTGAAAGACTTGATACGGCTGGTCGAAACTTTCGGTTTTCATCTGACGACCCTGGACATTCGCCAGAACAGCGCTCTCCATCGTTCAACCGTTTCAGAGATCGCCGCTCAACAGGCTCTCCCCTACGCCGAGTGGTCGGAGGACCGGCGTGTGGAGTGGCTGACGGGGCGGATCTCCTCTCCCGACACCGTGGCGATCGACGAATCATCTCTCTCACCGGCAAGCGTCGAAGTGCTCGCCACCTTGAAAACCGTCAAGCGGTCGATGTACGAGATCGACACCGATGCCGTCCGTTCCTATGTTGTCAGCATGGCCTCGGGGGCTTCCGATATCCTTGAAGTCCTGTACTTGATGAAGGCGACGGGACTCCTGCTGGTGAAGAAGGGGGGTTGGATCAGCTACCTCGATATCGTCCCTCTCTTTGAAACGATCGGTGACCTCCAGGATGCGCCAAAAACGATGAAGCGCTTGTACGAAAATCATGCCTACCAACTCCACCTCGGGGCGCGCGAGCGCCGCCAGGAGATCATGATCGGATATTCCGATAGCGGGAAGGACGGCGGGATCGTCCGCTCCCATGCGGAGCTTCTGGCAACCCAACGGAGGCTTGCCCGACTCTCGCGCCAGTGGAAGGTCGATTGGATGTTCTTCCATGGTCGCGGCGGCACCGTCGGGCGAGGGGGAGGCCCCGAGTACCAGGCGATCCTTTCCCTTCCCCGAGAGGCCATCAACGATAAAATCAAGATCACCGAGCAGGGAGAAGTCCTCTCGCTGAAATACGCCCATCCCTCCATCGCTCAGCGTTCACTCGAGCTGACCACGTCAGCCCTCCTGATCACTTCGCTCGGGCTTCAGAGCAGGAAGGTACCAAAGGGGGAGGAGGATGCGTGGGTCGACATCCTCAAAGACATTGCACATCACGCCTACGCCCGCTACCGGGCGATCGTTTATGAATACCCCGGGTTCGTCGATTATTTCACGCAGGCGACCCCTGTGCGGGAGATCGCTCAGATGAACATCGGCTCACGGCCGGCGAAACGGGTTGAGACGGACCGGATCGAGGACCTCCGCGCCATTCCGTGGGTCTTCGGGTGGATGCAAAGCCGGCACGTGCTCCCCGGATGGCTTGGAGCCGGGACCGGAATACGGGCGTTCCTCGAGGCCGAAGGGAATGCGCGGAGCAAAAAGAAGCGGAGGCTCGCTCTCCTCAGAACCATGTACGATCATTGGCCCCCCTTCAGGGCGTTGTTGGATAATATTCAGATGACCATGGCGAAGGCCGACTTCGGCATCGCCCGACACTACGCGGGCCTCGTGCAGCCGGAAGAACTCGGTGAGACAATCTTCAAGGAATTAGAACGGGAGTTCGAGTTGACTCTGGCGATGATCCTGCTGGTGACCGGACAGAAAGCGAACCTCGACAACAACCCGACTCTTCAGCGTTCCATCCAATTACGGAACCCGTATGTCGACCCGATGAGCTATATCCAAATCGAGATCCTTCAGCGCCTGCGCGCGGCGGAAGAGAACGGAGCAGACCGAAAGTCGCTCGAGGCGGTGGCATTCCTGAGCATCAACGGCATAGCTGCAGGACTCCGGAACACCGGTTGATGGAGCAATTTCAATCCCCCCAATTTCTCTACCTCCCCTGTTTCCTATGTTCGTACTGAAGCAGAATTGGGAATAACTTCTCACCCACGGCAAAGCTCCCCGCCCTCCCCCCCCTTTTTCTCTCTCCCTCCCAAGCAACTTTTCAGAGCAATAGGTCGTCTAATACTTGTCTCAACTTTTGCGAAGATACAAAGCCTTGCGCCGTTCGGGGTTATTCCTTACTTTCACGCCAACAATCTTATTGAAGAAGGGGGCTTATGCAACTTCCACCATTTGCTCAGCGATTGAAGGATAAGCGGGTTGCCATTCCTACGGGTCTCGCCTCCCTGTTTCTGATCATCTTCCTCCTCACAGCGGCGCCTGATACAGCCGCCATCGCCACATCGGATGTCAAATCGGGTGAATTCGCCGTCAGCATTACGGTGACAGGCGAGATCCGGGCGACGAATTCGAAGACTCTCGTTACGCCGAGGACCCGCTTCGGCAACCTTCAGATCGTCTTCCTCGTTCCCGAGGGGATGACGGTGAAAGAAGGAGACGCGGTTGTCCGGTTTGCCACGACCGAGGTGGATAAGAATATTGCCGACAAGGAATCCGAGTTCAGCACCCTTCAGGCCGACTTTGAGAAGCTCAAGGCCGACCAGGAGTCACAAATGTCCGATCTCGATGCCGGGCTCAAGAACGCCGAACTGGCCTTCGAGCAGGCGAAGCTCCAGGTGGAGAAAATGAAGTTCGAAGCGGAGGTCCTTCGCAAGGACGCCGAGATCAACAAGGAAAAAAGCAGGATCTCGTTCGAACAATCCGAAAAGAAGATCGCTTCGAGAAAGATCATCGACCACTCCGAACAGCAGAAGATTCTCCTGAAGATCAAGCAGGTCAAGTCCGACCTCACGCGGGCGCGCACCGACAAGGAACAGTTGACGCTGAAAGCACCGCTCCCGGGACTGGTGGTCTACGAGATGAATTGGAGCACCAGCCGTAAGATTTCCGTGGGCGATTCCCCCTGGCCTGGTATGTCGATCGTCAGCCTTCCCGATCTTTCCCTGATGCAAGTAGTGAGCAGTGTGAACGAGGTGGACGTCAGCAAGGTCAAGAAGGGACAGAAGGCCAAGGTGAAGCTGGACGCGTTCCCCGAGCGCGATTTTCTGGCCACCGTCAATTCGGTCGGGACGATCGGCCAGCAGCGCGACCGGAACAACCCGATCAAAACGTTCGAAGTCGTCCTCGATATCGAGGGAATGGACCCGGTACTGAAACCCGGCATGACGACCAGCAACGAGGTGGTCATGGAGACGATCCCTGATGCGATCTTCGTCACCCTCGAATCGGTCTTTGAAAAGGACGGCAAAGTGCTCGTCTACAAAATGAACGGATCAAGCCCCGAGCCTCAGACGGTCGAAGTCGGAGCCAAGAATGGCAACTTCGTCGTCATCAAAGAGGGATTGAAGGCTGGTGAAAAAGTCACTCTGCGAGACCCGACCTTGAAGGAAAACGCAACCAAAGACTCCGGACCGAAGGAAGCGGCGTTGTGAACCTGAATGAGAACATCGTCATCGGTCTGAACGGACTGCTCTCCCACAAACTCCGTTCGGTGCTGACGGCCCTCGGTATCATCTTTGGTGTGGCCGCGGTGATCGCCATGCTCTCGATCGGGGAAGGAGCCCGCCAGGAAGCCCTGGAGCAAATCTCGTTGATGGGGGTAAACAACATCATCATCCGGGCGAAGGAACCGACCGCCCAGAGCTTCGGCAAAGCCAAGGCGAATTTCTCCCCGGGACTGGAATTGCAGGATAGCCGAGCGATCCGGGATGTCTGTTCTTTTGTCCAGGCTGTCGTTCCCCAGTGGGAAAAAAGCGGCGCCGCGCAGTACAAGAGCGAACGGAAGGATGTCAAGGTCATTGGCACCACTCCGGATTTCATCCACGCGTTCAACTATACACTTGCAGACGGTCGTTTCCTCCAGCAAGCGCACCTGGAAGGACAGGACAACGTCTGCGTCCTCGGAAGCGATGCCAAGGATCAGATCTTCCACTTTGAGAACCCCCTTGGGAAACAGATCAAGCTCGACGACCAATGGTTCACCGTCATCGGAGTGATGCGGCGCCAGCTTGATCCGAAAAAGAAGCTTGAGAACCTGAAGGTCCGCAACCTCAACATGGATGTCTATATCCCCATCACCACGGCCCAGTTCAAAATGACCCGGTTCCGCGGTGGAGGGACGGGAGGAATGCAGTTCTTCGGCGGCGGTTTCATGTTCTCCTCCTCGGGGAACCAGAATCCCATTCCCAGGAACCTTCTCGACCAAATGACGGTCAAGGTCAAGGAGGATATCCCCATCGATGAAGCGACGGCGGTCATTCAGAACATCCTCAAACGGCGGCACTACGGGATCGACGACTTCGAGGTGATCGTTCCCGAAGCCCTGGTGCAGCAAAGCCAGCAGACCCAGCAGATCTTTAATATCGTCATGGGAGCCATCGCAGGGATCTCCCTGCTGGTCGGCGGGATCGGGATCATGAACATCATGCTCGCGTCCGTTATGGAGCGAACGAAAGAGATCGGCGTTCGACGAGCCGTGGGGGCCACACGCGCGGATGTGCTTGGACAGTTTCTCTTCGAAGCCATCTTCCTGAGCGTGGTCGGAGGCATCGTCGGTATTGCCCTCGGTTTCAGTCTCACCAAAATCATTACGCTCTACGCAGAGTGGAGAACGGTCGTTTCAGTCCCAACCGTCCTCCTTGCGTTCGGCGTCTCTGCAGCCGTTGGTATCGCGTTCGGGTACTACCCCGCACGGAAAGCCGCATTCCAGAATCCGATTGAATCCTTACGGTACGAATAACCCGGCATGAAGAAGACCATCATTCTCCTCCTTTTCATCACGGCAGTCTCTTGTGTCTTCGGACAGAAGAAGTACGTCCTCACACTGGACCAGAGCCTTGAACTTGCTTTGAAGCAAGGCTATGCGGTCCAGAACGCGACATCGCAATACCTCTCTTCGAAGAAGGGATATGAATCAGCGCTGCGGCGGCTTCGGACCTCGGTCGATCTCAATGTCGATGCCCCGAACTTCAGCGAATCGCTGACCAGCCAGTTCAACCCCCTGACGCAACGGTATGAGTTTTACGAATTGCAGACGACCCGCTTCCAGACCGGGCTCACCATCAGCCAGCCTCTCGTCTTCACCGGCGGGACGCTCACCCTGCGCGAGAGCGTGTTTGGGCGCGACCAGATCAGCGGACTCGGCGGCTCCGCCAAGACCAGCAAGGACTTCTTCAACAACTTCCTCGTCGAGTTCCGGCAACCACTCCTCACGCCCAATATGCACCGCATCAACTCGGACAAGGCGGCCATTGGGCTCGAGCAGGTGGAATCCGACTTTCTCCGCAACCAGCTCGATGTGATCTATACCGTCACCGATGGCTTCTTCTCGCTCTACCAACTCTCCCAGCGCGTCGAGATCTCGAGGGAACAGGTGAAGCAGAACCAGGAGTCCTACGAAACGGCGAAGAATAAGTACGGGGCGGGACTCATCCCGGAGGTGGAAGTGTTGCAATCGGAGGTCGATCTCGTCACCAGCCAGAACGAGTTGCTGAGCGCACAGCGCGAGGTGGAGCGGGCTAAGAATGCCTTCAGGCTCCTGGTCGGACTCTCATCGACAGACGATGTCAACGTGATCGCGGCGATCAGCTATCAATCCGTCCCGATCGATTCCGTCAAAGCCATCGACGCTGCACTGGAGAACCGCTCGGAAGTGCTCAATGCCTCCCGCAACCGTGACCTCCGGCAAATGGATATCGACATCGCTTCCGCCCGGAACGATTTCCGGATGGACGTCACGGCAACCTACGGCTTCAACCGGAACGACACCGAACTGAGCAGGGTCTGGAGGGACTTCGGAACCTCCCGCAGCGCATCGCTCGGCATCTCGATCCCCCTGTTCGATTGGGGGAGCAACCGCCTGGAGGTGGAGGCTGCCGAGGTCCAGCACCGGAACGCCCTCGCCGGCTACGAATACACCCGCCAGCAGATCAAGCAGGAGATCATCGACCTTCTCAACCGCATCAAGGTGGCGGAATCGAGGATCCAGGTGCTCGAGAAGGTTGTCGCCGTTGCCCAGAAGAGCTATGACATCAGCATCTCGCGGTTCAGTTCGGGGACCATCAATCGGAACGATCTTGCCCAGGCGCAGCAGCGCCTGACGGCGGCCAAAATCAACAACCTCGGCGCGCTCATCGATTACCGGATCGGCCTTGCCGACCTGAAGCGGAAAACCCTTTTCGATTTCGAGAAAAACGAACCGGCAAAGCCCCTTACCTTCGACACACCGTTGGATTGATGTTCCCGGAAACACGCCTGGATGGACTTTCTACGGCCATGTTCCTTCCCCTCTCTATATGCAATCGATGTACACCATTGTACCCCAACCCGGATTCGGAGCGATGTACCAGGCTTGAAAAGCTCCTGCTCCCTGCGATCACGCAGATCCTTTTCTCCTTTTCATGGAGAGTCTTTATGATCGTTCCTCTGTTCTCCTGCCCGTAGTTCGGTAGTAAACCTCTCTCGAAAGCTTTTGAGGGCTGGATTTCTTACTCTTCTCGCCTCCTTTGTTTCTTGACTGCAGTACCTGGATTCCGTAACTTCCCCTACTTTCAACGGCGGCATTCACGCTCCAGGACCTTCCCCCGGGCAACGAGTGCAATATGAATCTTTCTTTTTCCATCTATGTCCTGTTATCGCTTGTCCCTACGCTCACAAATATTGCTTTTGCCGTCTTCGTTTATTTCGAAAATCCCCGCAGTGCCGTTAACCGCCTCTGGTCCTTGACGATCGCCTGTCTTATCCCCTGGGGGCTCGGCGAGGTTGCCATGCGGTCGGTCAACAATTTTGAGATCGCCCTCGTGGCAAGCCGCATCGGCGGAATAGGATTTTGCATTATCCCCGCATTGTTTCTTCACTTCTCCCTTGCCTATTGCCGCCTACAGCATGCGCTTCAATATCGCTGGCTTTTGCCGGCTCTGTACCTGCCTGCCATAGTCTTCGCCGTGCTGCAAGTTTCGGAGTCTCTCACACAGATGATCTCCCTCAGCTGGGGGTTCGTGCGAACTCCTTCGATCGCCTATCCGTACTATCTGATCTGGCTGGAAATTCTCTTCGGAACGGGCCTGTATTTGTGCTTCCGGAAATTCCACCGCGCCGAAACAATTTTTGAGAGAAAGCAGACACTGTTTGTCATCCTCGCCGTACTCATTCCCCTTGGGGCAGGGTCAATCAATGACGCGATCCTCCCTCTGCTGGGTGTGGAGACCGTTCGTATTTCCGTGCTTTCAACGACCGTCACGGCTGGTCTTATCACTTACGCCATTGTGAGGTACCGCCTTATGGCGCTCACCCCCCAAGCCACGGCAACGAGCATTCTCGATACCATGGGAGATCTGCTTGCCGTGGTCGACGAAAAGGGGGTGGTGCAATACACGAACTCTCCGTTTCGTCGGCATGTTCTTGATCGGAAGGGCGAAGCTGCTCTGTCGATTGGCGATTTCATGGATGGACACACCATGCTGAATACGTTTGCACAATTGAACACGCCACAAGAGTCAAAAACCGTCCGTATAGATTACAGAACCGCGAATGGGACCATTATCCCTGTTTCGTTGGTCGTCTCCGGCATCTTCGATAGAGGCGAGACGATCGGGTATATCCTTCTGGCACGAGACATTACGGAGGAACTGCGCTTACAGCAGGATCTCCACCGTGCGACCCAAGAGCGCACCGCCGACTTGAAGCGGTACGCGATCTCAATCCAGCGGGTGCTTGAAGAAGAACGGCTGCGCATCGCTAGAGAGCTTCATGACGATCTGTGCCAACGGCTTACGGGAATGAAATTGGAGCTTCTCGCCATTGCCCCGGAACTTCCAAAATCTCATCAAGCAGCTGGAAAATCCCTGAGAAACTTCATAGCGCAAATTCGAAGGATGATTGTCGACGTCCGGCGGATTTCTTATGATCTCCGACCGACATCGCTCGACGATTTCGGCCTTGTCACCGCTCTGAAGATGCTGTGCAGTGATTTTCAACGATCGCATGATCTCGATGTGCGGTTTGAAACGACCGTGAACGGAACGGCCTTTAACAATCAGCAGGTTGAGATAGCGCTGTATCGCATTGCCCAGGAAGCACTCTCAAACGCTGTGTTACACGGGCGGGCGAAGCAAGTCTGTATGAGATTCTCGGCCAACCAATCCATTGTGAAATTGACTGTCGAAGACGACGGGGCGGGCATGGAACCTCCGGAAATGCGCGGACGCGGTCTTGGATTGATGGACATGCGCGAACGGGCGGAGCTCCTCGGCGGATCCTTTTCTATAACGTCGAAATCAAGTAAAGGAACACGCATTCATGTCGAAATCCCAAACGAACAGATCCCGATCTGACCATTCCGGGGTCCTCAGCGTTGTGCTCGCCGACGATCATCCGATCGTACGGAGGGGGCTCCGTTCACTGCTGGCGAGGGATAGGGGTCTGCGCATTGTCGGGGAGGCGGAAAATGGTAAAGAACTCCTGAAGCGCGTGGGCGAGAGCAACCCTGATATCGCCATCGTCGACATCTCGATGCCCGAAATGAACGGTATTGAGGCCATTCGGCTTCTTAAAAAGATGTCCACCCATGTCAAGATTCTCGTTCTCACCGTTCACAACGACCAAGCGTACGTCACCGAGCTAATGCTGGCTGGTGCGGATGGATACTTGTTAAAGGATGCTGACGGAGAAGAAGTATTTTCGGCGATTCGCTCCGTCATGGCCGGTCACCGGTTTTTCAGCGCATCGGTGTCAGGGATGATTGTTGATGTGACAGCAAAGAGACAAGCATCAGATTCGCTTCGAACCCCACCGCCCTTGATTCCCTTGACAAAACGTGAATCTGAAATCCTCCTGTTGATCACTCAGGGTCTGACGAGCCGCGCAATCGCCAGACAATTGTTCCTGAGCGTCGGGACCGTTTTCACCCACCGCAATAACCTCATGAAGAAATTGAATATTCATGACAAAGCGAGTCTTGTGCATTACGCAATCAAAGTAGGGCTTGTTCGGGTGAAGCTGTAACCTCTTCCGCTCTCCCCCCACCTCTCTCTCGTGCAGTAGCCAGTGGATCTATTTTCCCATCGGCTGAACCTTTGTAAAAAGCAACCCGCAGTCCGTCGAGGTTATGCCCGGAACTCGTGGTGCAGGATCATGCTGGCTCAGCACCACAAGGCTCTCTTCCAGCGCGATGTCGTCATAACATTCGCAGGGTTTTTTCATATAATTGGTGTATTGACAGTAAGTTTTTTCAATGATAGTTTTGAACCGATTCAATTATGATTGGTATGGTTCAAATTATTTAATTCCAGGTCTATCTGAAAATGGGACCTTTACTTAGCCTTACCCGGAAACATGAGCATTTTTCTCGCACTGAGGTGGTTCGCTGTAGATTCGTCCCCCATGGAAAACTCGGGGATGTTCTTCTTCAACGGTATTTCTCGTATGGTTCTTCGAGAATACCCAAGGATTTGAGGTTCCGACACAAAAGTGCACTATGGGGAACAGTTCACGATTAGCAAGAAAGAAGATGACCGAGCAGATGGACAACTCCATGAAAAAAGAAGTACTACTGTTGAGTACGGAGAAACACAGATGAAGCTGGATTACAATAGTTACAGCACTCACAGCGCTATCGGCATCGTTTGAACCATATTCCTTTCTAGCGAACGGAAACAAAGGAGGAGTGCCATGCGTGCTTCCATTGACAATACCAGTCTTACCAAAATATCTTTGGGGGTGATAGTTCTTTTACTGAACTCTATTATTGTTTCTGGTTCATTCGCACAAACGGAGTTCCTACCGCAGGAAGCGATCTATTTAGATAATACAAAGCAAGTTATACGCGGGTTCGGCGCTGCAAACATACTTGACTGGCGTCCTGATATGACTGATGCGGAAATCGAAACTGCTTTTGGTACGGGGGATGGTCAGTTGGGTTTTACGATCTTAAGACTACGCGTTCAGCCTGATAGTAATCAATGGAGCTTAAACGTACGAACAGCAAAGAAAGCTTATGATATGGGTGTTACAATTATCGCTTCACCATGGTCACCTCCCGCATCAATAAAGACCAATAATGATTTGGTTGGAGGA
>JACPUH010000103.1 GCA_016192345.1 Ignavibacteriales bacterium
CTTCCTTGAGCACAGCGAGAATTTCCTCCCTGGACTGGGCGGCATCGATCTTGAGTGAAAGCTCGCTGAGCGTATTGACCCGGACATTGAACTCCTGCGCCTCCAGCAACCGGGAGCGCATTTCCTCCGGGGACAGGAACTCAAGATTTTCAGGATTTTGCCAGTCAGTAGACATAGTGCGACGTACGAAAAAATTCAAATGTGCTCCTTGGAACGTTATTCATGATCATGGCGTCGTTCCCGAGGATGACGCCTGGTACTGTACTTCCCGTTCAAACCAGTCGGGGGCAAGCATGCCATACACCATATGGTCGACAAAATGGTCGTACAGCCATTCCGCTTCGCGAATTTTGCCCTCGGGACGAAATCCCAACCGCTCCGGGATCGCGCGGCTCTTCTTATTCATTTCGGCGCAACGGATCTCGACCCTGTGAAGGTGATAGTAATCGAACGCATACGACACCATGGCCCTGCACGCTTTGGTCATCATCCCCCGTCCCTGAAACTCCTCTCCCAACCAGTACCCGATGGTGGTCGAACGGTTCAGCCAGTCGATCTTGTGGTAGCCGATCACCCCCACCAACCGCCCATGGTCCCAGAGTCCCGCCTGGAAACCGTTATTCACGGCACGCTGCTGCAGGGTTACCTCGATAAAGATGCGCGTATCGTCTACCGCCCTCGTCATGTCGAGCCACGGCAACCATGTGCGAAGAAACGACCGCTGACCATCAATCAGAGCAAACAACGGATCCGTATCGCTCAATTCAAACGATCGGATTACAAAGTCCGGCTCGACGGCAAGAACAATGGTCGTGTCCATGGTCGGGAGCTACTCGTCTACTTTAACGTCGTATACAACAATATCGTACCCGCGTTTTGTGTCGAGAAAGGAAAACCCTACCCCGCTGAGAACCAGGGTCATACCAAGCAGGAACAGGACCATCACGACCGCGGGGGAGTCGAACGCTTCTGCAAAATACCCCAACGCCATCAGCAACGATGTCAAGAGAAAGAGTCCGATGGCCCCCGAATAACAAAGGACGGTGTTCCGCACGAAGCGCGCGCGGAGCAGGAGCCGGTCGATCTGTCTGCTCAAACTCTCCAGCCTGCTCGTTTCCTCAAACGTCTTCTCCCCTGCGCGGCGGAAAAGTTTCCGCCGTTCGTCGTTCAACAAACGGATCCGGTTGAGAACGGTGGAATACTTGCTGGAGGTTGCGAGCAACAGCAACCCGCACGCGTTGATCATCACGGCCGGGGCCAGGATCAATTGGATGACCTGAACGACGGCCGCATACTCGCCCACGCGCGGTTCCATACGATTCCCCTTTTCTTACCCCTGGACGATTTCCCCGAGAATAAAAGGAGCCTCGCCCCTGTGTCGCAATGCCTTCAAGAGACTGTCCGCTTCCCGTGGGCTTACGATCAAGATGAATCCAACCCCCAGGTTAAAGGTCCGCCTCATATCCTCCTCCGGAATGCTCCCCGCCTGTTGAAGTAGGCGGAACAATGCTGGGCGTTCCCATCCGTTCCAATCAACGGAAGGTATCAAGCCCGGTGGAACGATACGTTTCGTATTCCCGACAATCCCTCCGCCGGTAATATGGGAGAGCCCCTTCACCCTGAACTTCTTAAGGAGGGGACGGACGGTTTTCAGGTACGACCGGTGAACGCGCAAGAATGCTTCGCCCAGCGTGGAGCCAAGTTCGCTGAAATGACGATCGAGGGAGAATTTTTTCGAAAGGACGGCGCGCGCGAGCGAGTACCCGTTGGTGTGCAACCCGGACGACGGGAGCGCGATCATCACATCCCTCCGCTTGATCGACTTGCCGTTCACAATACTTCGCTCATCAACGACCCCGACGATCGTCCCGGCAATATCGTACTCCCCCTCGGCATAAAACCCCGGCATCTCGGCCGTTTCGCCCCCCACGAGGGAACATCCGTTCTCCTTGCACGCTTTCACAAATCCTGAAATAACCTTGGCCGCCACGGCGGGCGCAAGTCGACCCGTGGCAAAGTAATCCATAAAATAGAGAGGCTTGGCACCGCATGCCAGAATATCGTTGACGCAGTGGTTCACCAGGTCCTGACCGACCGTCTCATGACGGTTCAAGGCAAAGGCGATCTTGAGTTTGGTCCCCACTCCATCCACACTTGAAACCAGCACGGGCCGTTTGATGCCCGGAAAGCTTGCGCGGTAAAACGCCCCGAAGGCCCCGATATCGGTCAGCACGTTGCGCGTGAAGGTGGAGCGAACATCGTTTCGGATCCGGCGAACGAGCTTATCGCCGGCCTCGATATCAACACCGGCGGCCTTATAGGTTCTCACATGTGATATCATAAAAGTTCGGCGATTACGATACCGGTTTTTCATTGCTTGAACAAGAAGTTTTTTGCCGCGGAGAGACTCCCGGCAGAAAACCTTCGGGCTTTGATCCAGCCAATCTCACAGGCCGAACTCCCCATGAAGAAGAGATCGATTCCGAGCATCACGTCTGGAACATTCCCGACGATGCCGCGCACGGTCACGAACTCCTCAACCCCGGGACGCCGTCACCATCATTCCTTGAGGCACCATGTTGCGAAAGTCCATCGGCTTGACTATATTGGTCAACGCATCTCAGAACATTGAACGAAAACCCCTTTCATGCGAACTGCCCTTCTGCAGGGGAGCATTGAACAATTCGAAATCCGAAAGCTCATCTGCATTGGTCGAAATTACGCGGACCATGCAAAAGAGATGAAGGCCGAGGTTCCGAAGGCCCCCATGTTCTTCTTGAAGCCCTCAACCGCTATCATTGGCAACGGCGGCACGATCATCATCCCCCCCATCTCCAACGACCTCCACCACGAAGTGGAATTAACGGTTCTACTCGGAAAAGGGGGAAAGAACATCGCTCCGGGCGATGCAATGGAGTATGTCGCGGGATACGGGATCGGGTTGGATATGACGTTGCGGGATGTTCAGGCCGAGGCGAAAAAGAAGGGATTGCCCTGGACTCTGGCCAAGGGGTTTGACACTTCCGCCCCTCTCTCCTCCTTCGTCCCTGCAGCTTGGGTGCCGGATCCTCACGCACTCAACGTGAAGCTCACCGTCAACGGCGTAGCGCGACAACATTCGACCACAGCGAACTTTATCTTTACGATTGACACCTTGCTCTCGTACGTTTCACAGTTTATCACACTGGAACCGGGAGATATTTTCTTCACAGGGACCCCCGAAGGAGTTGCCCAAACCGTGTCGGGGGACAAACTCGAAGCCACTCTCACATCCCCCACGGGTGAGACCCTGGCGGCGTTGAGCGTACAGGTCCGGTAAGCAGCCTCGGAATGAACAAGGTCCGACAATTCCTGAGCACCTACCGCAACGCCATCATCACCTGGCTTGTGATCGCGGCCCTTGTTCAGATCGGTTTTTCCCTCAGTATCGACAGGGATGTCATCGCGTTCGTCGTCGTGCTGGTTGGCATTTTTGGACAGGCTTTCGCGGCATTGATCGCGTGGATCGGGCTGGTCCCCATCGTCGGGCCGATCGTGGCCCAGGTTCTCTCTCTCCCCTTCATCTGGATCCTGAACGGAGTCGGTTACCTGGTTTCGATCGTCGCCATCAAACGAGGCTATTCTAAAGAAGTCTTGAATTACCGCGTCATCACCGTCATCTTGCTCATCGGGATCACGCTGGGATACATCCTGGGCAAACTGATCTAAAGCGAAGGAGGAGTATTGAAGGTCCCGCACAAAAGTATTTCCCGCGCCGTCATCCTCGGCAGCGTTTTCCCTTTCCTTTCCGGACTCTTCTTCCTCCCCGCCCCCTCGCACACCATGGTTCCGGGCCGATCTCCCATCGAGCGGATCGATGATATTTATGCCCCCTTTGATTCACTTCATACCGATATCGGGGATTACCTCTGGCCCACGAAAGAGGGAACGTTCATTACCTCATCCTTCGGAGATTACCGGAGAACGCATTTCCATGGCGGGATCGATATCTCCACAAACCATCAGAAAGGGTATCCGGTCTATGCATCACGGGACGGCCATATCTCCCGGATCCGCATTTCTCCGTACGGCTACGGCAAGATGCTGTATCTCCGGCACGCTGACGGATTTGTCACGACCTATGCCCATCTCCAAAAATTCAACGAAGAGCTCGACGCGTACATCAAGAACATCCAAAAGGAATCACGGCAATATTCCCATGACCTGGAAATCGATCCGACCCTCTTCTCGTTCCGCAAGGGGGAAGTGATCGCCTACACCGGCGATACCGGCGTAGGATCGGCGCATCTGCATTTCGAAGTACGGGACGCAGGCATGAACCTCGTCAACCCGTTTCTCTTCCCTGCCATCGCCGCCAGGCTGGAGGATAAGGTGAAACCGACGATCCATGCCCTGGCATTCTCACCGATCGATCATGAATCCATCGTGCAGGGAAAACAGCGCACGTGGACGACCGAGGTTCGACGAACCGGGAGCGGCGAGTACGTCGTCAAGGGGGTTATACGGCTCACCGGCGCCGTGGGACTCAGCATCCGGACCACCGACCGCGCCGATGTGATGCGTTACCAGACCGGCACGCACCGCGTCGAGCTGTATCTGGATGATGAGCAGATCTTCTCTTCGGTCAAGAACCGTATCCCCGAGTTTGAATCGAAGCAGATCGCGATGCACTACGATGCAAAACTGCTCCGCTCCAGGAAGGGGCGTTTCGAAAAGCTCTACATCGCGGAAGGGAACAGGCTTCCGCTGTACAACCGGCTGCCGGAAGGGGCCGGCATCCTCAGGACCCCAGAGTACGAAGAAGGCAAACACCTTCTGCGCATCGTCACGGAAGATGTCAAAGGGAACCGATCGACGTTAACAGCCACCGTACTGTTCAACCATCCGCCGCAGATCGCGCTCGATCAGATCGGGTCACGCGCCGTGCTGCAGGCGAAGGATCCCGCCGGCGTTCAATCGGTAACGCTCTGGTTGCAACTCAGAGGAAAGACGGCATGGACATCCCGGAAGGTCTCCCTCGATGCTCTCGAGCCCGTGGACCATGGATTCGCCCTCCCTGTCGACCTGACTAGGATTAGCGCCTTGAAGGTCGTTGCGGAGAACAGGTTCGGCACACGCTCGGCGCCGGAGTTTCTGTTCACGTCAGTTGCCCGTGGCGGCAAGAGCGGATTAAAACTTGAGAAGTTGTATGAACACGGCTTCCTGCACCTGACAATCACAGCGAAGTCGCCGATCAGGAGCAAGCCTTCCATCGAGATCCTTTCGGGAACGCGCCGGTTCACGCCGGAACCGGTGGCGCTCGACCTGGATGAATATACTGCGACATTCCCCTGGACCGAGGCGGAGTCCGGATCCTTGCGTATCAATGTATCGGCGGACGTCGGCGGCAAAACCATAGCCGTTCACGACGAGGCCATCCTGTTCGTCATCCAACCGGCGTCGGGGGGGACAATTGTTTCCGATGACGGCCGTTTTCAAGCCACGTTCCCTGCGGGGAGCCTCTATGCACCCCTTGCCTGCTGGATTGAGAAAACAGCGGAAGGATATGCGATCCGCCCCTCGGAGACGGTTCTCGCCAAAGCCATTACCATCCGCTACGATTCGGAATCCATGCGGGCATCGGACCGGCTTGGACTCTTCTTCTCGGAAGAGAAAGGTTATGATCTCGTGCAGGGGGAAGCCGAAGCGGGGATGTATACGGGGACCATTGGAAGATACCTTGGGACCTTTGCACTGTTCCCCGATACAACCCCGCCGGAGATTTCGAGAGTTCGTTCTTCCTATTACCGGGGGTCCATCAACATTTCCTTCCGGATGCGTGACAACCGGTCGGGGATCAACATTCGACGGTTCCAAGCTCTTCTGGATGACGAATTTCTTCCTGCGGAATTTGACCCCGACCTGAGGAGAGTGGCTTATCAAGGTTCTCACCCCCTCCCCCCCGGGAAACATACCGTGAAGATCGAAGCCGTCGACAGGATGGGGAACAAAACTACGGCGCAAAGGACGGTCAGCGTTTCCCGATAACCGGGGGATTTACGGGAAGGCACCTGTCGCGATAAGGAGAATGGCATGAATCCGACTCGTTGATTTCGAGACGGATTTTTTGTTTATTGGATCGTTCCTTGATAGGAATTGTGCACGCAAAGTCCGGAACAGAGGACGTGCGGAAGGAGCCGCTATGAAGATCGGACTGATGTTGTTGTTGACACTCACACTGCTTGCAGGATGCAAGGACAGCGGCGATACGATCAGGAGCAACGAACCCGCTTCGGGGGTCTATCAGTACAAGGCATTGGATCCGGATCACCAGGTAGTCGTGTCAGGCACATTGACGATGAGGATCGACGACGCGGGATTCGTTCAAGGGGAATGGGCCCTGGAAAAGCAGGGTTCGTTTGAGCAGACCGGACCGCAGATTGGGGCGGGCACGCTGGAGGGATCGATCCAGAACAACGACATCCAGATCAACTTGAACCCCGGTTGGGCCGACAATAATGTTCTCCTCAGCGGCCGGTTCGAACGCGGCGCGTGGGTGGGGACATGGAGCTGGGTGACCTTTGTAGGACCCACGTCGGGTGGTTCCTTTGAAGCAGTGCTGCAATAACGTCTGAACTAGTGTCGAGTATGAGAAGTACCTTTGCTAAGTCCCGGGTCGTTATTGACAATTTTAGGTTGTTTTGGCCCATGCGCTGCTGGACTTATTCAAAGTAGTTGCGAGTCGAGACACCAGAACTTGTTTCCTCCTTCACCGGGTAGCCAGATGCGCTACCTTTTTGTTTCTCCAAACCGCAATGCAAGAACTCTCCAAAGCTTATAATCCTAAAGACGTGGAAGAACGCTGGTACCGTTTTTGGGAAACGAACGGCCATTTCCACGCAGAGGTCCGCAAGGGGAAAACTCCCTACACCATCGTCATCCCTCCCCCCAACGTCACCGGCATCCTGACGATGGGGCACGTCCTGAACAACACCATCCAGGACATCTTGATCCGGTGGAAGCGCATGCAGGGATATGAGGCTTGCTGGATCCCCGGGACCGACCATGCCGGCATCGCGACCCAGAACGTTGTCGAGAAGGCGCTGGCGCGTGAAGGAACCAACCGGCATCAGCTCGGCCGCGAGAAATTCGTCGAGCGGGTCTGGGAGTGGAAGGGAGAGTACGGGGACACCATCGTCAAGCAGCTTCGCAAGCTCGGCGTGTCATGCGACTGGCGCCGCGAGCGGTTTACGATGGACGAAGGCCTCTCCGATGCCGTGAAGGAAGTCTTTGTCCGGATGTACGACAAGGGGCTGATCTATCGTGGCAAATACATCGTCAACTGGTGCACCTTTCACCAAACGGCCCTGAGCGACGACGAGGTGGAGTACTCCGAGTCCAAGGGCAACCTCTGGCATATCCAATACCCCATCGAAGGTACGAGTGAGCATGCCGTGGTCGCCACGACGCGCCCCGAGACGATGCTGGGCGACACGGCCATCGCCGTGAATCCCCGGGACGAACGCTACAAGAAGCTTGTCGGCAAAAAAGCCCTCCTCCCGCTGGTCGGGAGGAAGATCCCGATCATTGCCGATGAATTTGTCGATATGAGCTTCGGCACCGGCATGGTAAAAGTGACACCAGCCCACGATCCGAACGACTACCTGATGGGCCAGCGGCATGAGCTGCCGCAGATCAACATCTTCGATGAGACCGCTCACCTGAACGAATCGGTCCCGAAACAGTACGAAGGGCTCGACCGTTTCGAATGCCGAAAGCAGATCGTCAAGGACCTTGAAGCGCAGGGCTTCCTCGTGAAAGTGGAACCCCATGTGCATAACGTGGGGAAGTGCTACCGCTGCCACACGGTGATCGAACCATACCTCTCTGATCAATGGTTCGTCAAGATGAAACCCCTCGCCGCGCCCGCGCTCCGCGTGGTGCACGAAGGAAAGGTCCGGTTCCATCCGCAGCGATGGGAAAAAGTGTACGAGCATTGGATGACCAATATCCGGGATTGGTGCATCTCACGACAGATCTGGTGGGGACACCGGATTCCCGTGTACTACGGTCCGGACGGGAACTTCACCGCGGCACGCAATGAAGAAGAGGCGAGAACAAAGCTGGGCCTCGACGCCTCCACCCCCTTGCGGCAGGATGACGATGTGCTCGACACCTGGTTCTCCTCCTGGCTTTGGCCCTTTTCCACGCTCGGCTGGCCGAAAGACAACGAAGACCTCCGCTTTTTCAACCCGACGGACACGCTTGTCACCGGGCCCGATATTATTTTCTTCTGGGTGGCGCGGATGATCATGGCCAACCTCGAGTTCATGAAGAGCGAACCGGGCCACGATGGAAAACCGCGAAAGAAGGAAGACGACCTCGTCCCGTTCCGCGACGTCTATTTCACCAGCATCATCCGGGATGCCCAGGGGCGCAAGATGAGCAAATCGCTCGGCAACTCCCCCGACCCGCTCGATGTCATCAACGAATACGGGGCCGACGCGCTCCGCTTCACCACCGCGTACCTTGCCCCACTGGGGCAGGATGTGCTCTTCTCCTCGGACAAATGCGAGATCGGACGGAACTTCGCCAACAAGCTCTGGAATGCAGGACGGTTCCTGTTCATGAACAAGACCGAATTGATGAGCCAGGACGCGATGGCATTGGATCTCGCCCCCCTCCCGGCCGAACATCTTGATCTCGCCGACCGCTGGATCCTTTCGCGCCTGAACCATGCCATCAAGGATTTCGACCATGCGTTGAGCGAGTTTCACGTGAACGAAGCCACGAAGGTCATTTACGATTTCGTTTGGCACGACTTCTGCGACTGGTACATCGAACTTGCCAAGACACGCTTCTACGGAGACGAACAAGCAGAGGTCAAACGCATCGTTATGACCCGCGCACTCTGGGTGTTCGACCGTGCGCTGCGGTTGCTGCACCCTGTGATGCCCTTTGTCACCGAGGAACTCTGGCAACACCTCACGGACCGCAAAGGGCTTTCGTTGATGCGGGCCGACTTTCCCACCGTCGATGAACAATGGATCGATGGGAGAACGGAAGAGGACATGGCCTTCGTTCAAAACGTCATCAGCGCCGTCCGGAATATCCGGGGGGAAAACAACATCGCCCCGTCGAAGGAAGTTGCCGTGCTGGTCAGATCGGAAACTCCCGAAAGCCTTGCCGTTTTCGCGACGTACGAGAAGTACCTGAAGAAACTCGCTCGCGTCTCCTCGATGGGAACGATTGATTCCGGAGTCAAACCGCAGCTTGCTTCCAGCGCCGTGGTCCAGGGGACGGAGATCTTCGTCCCGCTGGAGGGGCTGATCGATCTCGGTGCGGAGCGGGCACGGCTGGAGAAGGAGATTGCCCGGCTGGAGTCGGCCGTGGAGGGGATCCGGAAAAAGCTTGGCAATCCCCAATTCGTCGACCGGGCGCCGCAGGAGGTTGTTCAAAAAGAGCGCGAGAAGATGGAGAGCTTTCATTCAAACATCGACAAATTACGCCTGAACCTGGAACAGTTACATGGCTGAGCCCTCGCCCGGGAACGATCGGGGGTCGGGGGCTTGACCGCATCCTTCCGGTATTGCTCATCGAGGTCCGGTCACACACCAAAGAGTTTCTAATCCGCATGGTCCCTCAATCGCTTTCCTACCTCGGCCGTCTCCGGTGCCGGGCAACCCATGGCCCCAGCAAGGTGGAGTTCCTCACCGACGCACCGACCGACAACCAGGGCCGCGGCGAAAGCTTCTCCCCCACCGATCTCCTGGTCACCTCCCTGATCAGTTGCCAGGTCACGACGATGGGGATCGCCGCAGAGAAGGAGGGAATCGGCATGGATGGAACGACGGTGTACGCCGAAAAGCATATGAGCCAGGACCCGCCGCGCCGCGTCGCGCGAATCGTCGTCCGTATTGATTTTCCCTCCGGGCTGTCATCCGACCAACGGAGCCGCCTTGAACACATTGCCCGGACCTGCCCCGTCGCCCGGAGCATTCATCCGGATATTGTCCTCGATCTTTTGTTCGCCTATCCGGATTAACCGCCCACAACCGTTCACCCGCCGGAGACGCACCCGGTAACCGACCCGTGAACATGGAGGTCGTCATGAACCATCAACACACATTCTTCCCCCGGATTGTAATCCTCGTTCCTCTCCTCCTGTTTGTTTCCTGTACCTCGGCAATCTACAAGGAGATGTACCCCACGTTGATGGACGGGAGATACGATTCCGAATTCCCCTACCAGGCATGCTCCGAACAGCTTGAGAAGATCGGGCAGACCGTCCAACGCATCAACACCATGACATCCTACAGGACGTATGTCTTCCCGTCCGATGGCGGTGTGACGCGTGAACAGATCACCCCCGCGTTGCTCCGGGCCCATGAGAAAAACAGTTTCCTCACCAACGGCGAGATTGGAGGGACGGCAACCGTCGTCGCCTATGAAGAACGGCGAATCGCCCTGCTGACATGCGCCCATGTCGTCGACTTCCCCGACACCGTCATCACGTATTATGCGGGGGAGGATCGGAAACCATCTCCGTATATCAAGAGCATCGCTCTCAAGACCAACCAGGCCATTTTCCTGACGGCGTTCCTGCAGGCGGGAACCATGGACATCCTTGCCATGGACCGTCAGCAGGATATTGCCTTGATCGGCGCCCATCTCGGCGAGGAACCTCCGATCGCTCTTTCGGTCTTCAACTATCCGGTCGGCAGGTCGAGGGATCTGGAGTGGGGTACGTTCGTCTACCTCTTTGGCTATCCGGCCGGATACAAGATCGTGACGAAGGGGATCGTGAGCGACCCGAACAGGGACCGGCATGGATCGTTCCTGGTCGATGCAGTTCTTGCCGGGGGAGCGAGCGGCGGCATCGTGCTTGCCATACGCGACGGGGTCCCGAACTTTGAGCTGGTCGGGATGATCAGCGCCCTCTCCGGGCACATGTGGCACGCCCTCGTCCCGTCCCCTTCTATCGACCATTTGAACTACAGTCCGAACGATCCTTACGAAGGGCCCATCTTCGTCGACCGGAAGCGCGACGTCCAGTACGGTATTGCCCAGGCAATCTCCATTGAATCCGTCGTCAGTTTCGTGGACCGGCATCGCACCGCGCTGCGCCAGAGAGGCTACAGCCTTACATCGTTTGGGAGGGTTCTCAAGGAACCTTCCTGAACTGTCCGGGAATCCCCTTGTTTCTCTGATCGAAATTGGTTAGACTTTTCAAATTTTTGAAGCGACGAATGGCAATATCCAGACTCCATTGGCAGTGACCCGTCCATCCTCCATCGCCCATCTCGACCTCGACTGTTTCTACGTTTCCGTCGAACGGATCAAGGACCCATCGCTCATCGGCAAGCCTGTGATCGTCGGCGGATCGCCCTCGGGGCGCGGCGTCGTCGCCTCCGCTTCGTACGAAGCCCGGGCCTTCGGTGTCCGGTCGGCCATGCCCACCGGAAAGGCCTTGCGCCTCTGTCCCCACGCCATCGTCACGAGAAGCCATTTTGACGATTACGGGATGTATTCGGACGCGCTGTACCGGAGGATGA
Organism: Ignavibacteriales bacterium; assembly: GCA_016192345.1. Taxonomy (GTDB): domain Bacteria; phylum Bacteroidota; class Ignavibacteria; order UBA10030; family UBA10030; genus UBA6688. Next base: position 11,535 of record JACPUH010000103.1, read on the forward strand.
AGGAACTCTCCCCTGTCGTTGAACGGGCATCGATCGATGAAATGTACTTCGACCTCACCGGCTGCGAATCACTGTATCACAACGACCTCCCCGGGTTCATCAAGGACCTCCAAAAGCTTGTGTGGGATGAATTCAAACTCCCGTGCACCATTGCCCTGGCTTCCAATAAAACGCTGGCCAAGATTGCCGCAGGCACGGTGAAGCCGAACGGCGTACTGCATGTGCCGCATGGAACGGAACGGGAATTTCTCGCCCCGCTCCCCATTGAAATCATCCCCGGTGTGGGGAAGAAAACGGAAGAGATTCTCAAAAAGAAGGGGTTCAGGGTTCTTGCCGATCTTCAAACCGTCCAGCGCGAGCAGGTGACCGCCCTTCTCGGCAACCATGGCTTCTGGATTCACGACGTCGCGCAGGGCCTGGGCTCCACCACGGTTTACGAGAGCCACGTGCGCAAAGGGATCAGCAGCGAGGAAACCTTCTCCCACGATATTGCCGACCGGATCGACCTTGAGAAAAAACTTTTCTCACTCGTGGAAGGGGTCTGCTCCACGCTCCGCTCGCGGGGATGGAAGTCGAAAACCGTCACCCTCAAACTTCGCTATAGTGATTTTAAAACCATCACCCGCTCGGAGTCCATCCCACCAACGAACGACGATGCCGTGGTGTTCAAGCTCGTCCGGACATTGCTCCATCACGGGTACACCCGGCCGATGGCGTTGCGGTTGCTTGGCGTACGGCTCACAAATTTTGAATACGATCCCCAGCCGGAACTTCAGCTCATGCCGTTCGAGGAAAAGCGAGGTAAGGCTCTGACCGCCGTCGATCGGCTCCGCAAAAAATTCGGGGATGATGTCATTCACACCGGGGGGGTGTAGAAGGAGAAGATTTTTTTCCCAGGAGCAATCTCAAAGGCACAGAAAGCACAAAATTTTTTGGTGTGTTGTCTTGCACATGTTGTGTATGTTTGCATCCAAATCGTTTTTGAGATAGGTTTACTCACCACTCACCATGGAGGAATAGCACCATGCACCAAAGGAGGTTATGGATCTTCCTGTTTCTGATCATCGTCACCTCACTTGCATTCGCGCAGGAGATCCCCCAGGTTTTTCGCGGAGCGACGGTGTACCCGATCGACGGCGAGCCGATCCAGGACGGTACGCTTATCGTGCAGGGAGGCAAGGTGGTCGCTCTCGGCAAAACCGGTTCCGTTGCAGTTCCCTCCAATGCCGTTATTCACGACGTCAAAGGCAAGGTGCTGATGCCGGGGCTCGTTGACACGCACTCTCATATCGGCGACGGTTCGGGGGGCGACCGCTCCAACGCTCTCCATCCCGATGTCAGGATCCTTGACGCCATCGATGTGCGAAGCAAAGGATTCCGGAAGGCCCTCGCCGGCGGCATCACGACAGTGAACGTCATGCCGGGGTCGGGTCATTTGATGAGCGGTCAGACGGCGTACCTCAAGATCCGTCCGGCCAACACCATTTACGATATGCTCTTCTGTTCCGATCCGGTGAACGGCATCTGTGGCGGGATGAAGATGGCGAACGGAACAAACTCCATCGGGGAGAAACCGTTTCCCGGCACACGTGCAAAATCCGCAGCGCTGGTGCGGCAACTCTTCCTGAAGGCACAAGACTACCAGGTCAAAGTCAAATCTGCCGCAGGGAACCCCGACAAAATGCCGAAACGCGAGCTCGAAATGGAAGCGCTCGTGCAGGTGCTGGAAGGAAAGCGGGTCGTGCACCATCACACCCACCGGCATGACGACATCATGACGGTTCTGCGGCTTGCGAAGGAGTTCGGTTTCCGGGTCGTCCTGCAACACGTCAGCGAGGCGTGGAAGGTCGCCAAGGAGATTGCGGAGGCCGGGGTCCCCGCCTCGATTATCCTGATCGACTCCCCCGGAGGGAAACTCGAAACGACGGATATCCGGAATGAAAACGGCGTGGAACTCGACAGAGCGGGAGCGCTCGTCGGATTCCATACGGACGATGGTATTACCGACTCGCGTTTGTTCCTCCGCATGGCGGCACTGGCCGTCCGCGCAGGGATGTCACGCACCAAAGCGCTCGAAGGGATGACGATTGCCGGAGCAAAGATGCTGGACCTCGGCGACCGCGTCGGTTCGCTCACACCGGGAAAGGATGCGGACTTCCTCGTCCTCTCAGGCGACCCGTTCAGTGTGTACACTCATGTCGAGCAGACCTGGGTTGAAGGGAACAAGATGTTCGACCGTGCCAACCCCGAGGATCATGAGATGGCTGTCGGCGGGTACGACGTCTTCCGCCGCTCCCTCTATTTGGATGCGTGTGAGGGAGGTGCGGAATGAGAATGAGAACGATCGTCACCATCATGATCCTCAGCCTCTTGATTCTCTCTTCGCTCACAGCGCAGGTGGCCATCAAGGGAGAGACCGTCTATACGATGTCCGGAGCGCCGATCACCAACGGCGTCGTGTTGATCAAAGGGAACAAGATCGAACGGGTCGGGCCTGCTTCGCAGGTGCAAATCCCGAACGGCTATAAGATCCTTTCGGGGAAGGTTGTCACCCCTGGCCTTGTGGATGCCCATTCGGTTGTCGGCCTTGCCGGTATGTTGAACCAGACGCACGACCAGATGCAGTTGGAGAAATCGGAGCCCATGCAGCCGGAGCTGCGCGCCATCGATGCGTACAATGCGCGTGAGGCGCTCGTGGAATGGCTTCGGAACATGGGGGTAACAGCCCTCCATACCGGGCATGGACCCGGAGCCCTTGCCAGCGGAACCACCATCGTCGTGAAGACAGTCGGCGGTACGATCAACGAAGCCCTCATCGATTCGGGGATGGTGGCATTCACGCTCGGAGAGTCTGTGTCACAGAACTTCCGCTCCCCCGGCACCAGTGCAAAGTCCGTGGCCATGATCCGCACAGAGTTCCTGAAAACGCAGGACTATCTGAAGCGCAAAGGGAACAAGGATCCGGAGAAACGTCCGGCCATCGACCTCAAGATGGAAATGCTCGCCCGCGTTCTCTCCGGCCAGACAAAAGTTCTTTTCACCGCTCAAAAAGCGACAGACATCATGAGCGCGTTGAGGCTCGCAAAGGAATTCGGTTTCAAGATGGTCCTGGACGGAGCGGCGGAAGCATACCTTGTCATGGATGAGATCAAAAAAGCCGGCATCCCCGTCATCCTCCACCCCACGATGGTCAGACCGGGGGGAGATACGCGGAACGTCTCCATGGAAACCGCTGCGGCGCTCCAAAAGAAAGGAATCCCTTTCGCCATTCAAAGCGGCTATGAAGGATATGTCCCGAAAACCCGCCTCGTCCTGTACGAAGCGGCGATCGCAGCCTCCAACGGACTCTCGTTCCAGGAGGCTCTGGCTTCCATCACCATCGGTGCCGCGAGGATCATCGGGGTTGATAAACGCGTTGGCTCGCTTGAACCGGGCAAGGACGGGGATGTCGCCGTGTTTGACGGTGACCCCTTTGAATACACCAGCCACGTGTGCGGTGTGGTCGTCAATGGACAGGTGGTGAGTGAAACCTGCCGGTAACGATGAATAGACGGGAATGGTTGACCCGGAGCGGGGCAGCGGCAGCGTACGCCGTGTTGGCCGGCTGTCAATCCGCCCCCTCGTTGCTGCAGCGGGGCGAACATAACCTTGTTCGTCTGCATCTCAATGAGAATCCGTACGGCCCCTCCCCCGCGGCGCGTAAAGCCATGGCGGAAGCGTTTGACGAGGGGCATCTCTATACGGGCGTTCCGCACAATGAATTGAGGAAACTCATTGCCGAGCAGGAGGGGATCCCGGCTGACCATATCGTCCTCGGGTCCGGATCGGGAGAGATTCTGAACGTCGCAGGACTCGTCTATGGAATGAACGGTGGAGAGATCCTTGCGCCGCATCCGACGTTCGAGCAACTTCAGCAGTACGCGACGGCCATGGGAGCGACGATCCATCGCGTCCCGCTCAATGACCGGATGGATCATGATATGGAGGAGATGAGCAGGCGCATTTCCGCAAAGACCACGCTCGTCTACCTCTGCAACCCCAACAACCCCACCGGCGTGTTGATCGACGGCTCCTTGCTGCGTGCCTTCTGTGAAGAGGCGTCCGGGCGGACGATGGTGTATGTCGATGAAGCGTACCATGAGTTTGTGGATTCCCCAACCCACCGGTCGATGATCGAGCTCGTCCGTCAAGGACGGAACATCATCGTTTCCCGGACGGCGTCGAAAATCCATGCTCTCGCCGGTCTCCGCATCGGTTTCGGGATTGCGAAGCCGGAGATCATCCGCACCCTCTCCCGGCATATGACCGGAAGCGTGAACGTCGTCGGGTTGCGCGGCGCTCTTGCAAGTTATCGGGATACGGAGTATCAGTCCATCAGCAAACAGAGGACGCGGAGGGGGAAGGAAACGTTGTATGCCCTCCTCGAGCGGATGGGACGACGCTTCCTTCGTTCGGAGGGAAACTTTGCGTTTTTTCATACAGGCCGGCCCATTGAGGAATTCCGGAGCGCAATGCAAAAGGAGGGCGTGTTGGTCGCCCGCCCGTTCCCTCCGTTCAACGATTGGTGCCGCGTGTCCATCGGCACGGAAGAAGGGATGGACCGGTTTGCATCAGCATTACAGATCGTTTTTAATTCATGATCCCGATAGGGTTTCACCACCGATGGCACCGCCAATAAAAAAATGCCACGAAGTTACTGAGACACCAGGAAAAGCGTTTAGAAATTTCCAGGAAGACTTCGAGGCTTCTTCGGTGTCAATCGGTGTGTCATCCGTGGACAAATAACTGCGCAGTTCAAACAAGGGAGGCTTATGTTTCGAGATCGTTTTGTGCGACAAGGGTACGGTTACAATAAAGACTTTCGCTGGCGTGGAGGGGAGGTATCGCGGATCGAAGGGTTCACCGATGCCGTGTTTGCCTTTGCAGTGACGTTACTGGTGGTCTCGCTGGAGGTCCCGAAGACCTTCACCGACCTTCTTGAGACCATGCAAGGTTTCCTCGCGTTCGGCCTCTGCTTCCTGATGCTGATTTACCTCTGGCACACCCACTACATCTTCTTCCGTCGATACGGGTTGAAGGACACGTATACCATTACCCTCAATGCATCCCTGCTCTTTGTCATCCTCTTCTATATCTACCCCCTGAAATTTCTCTTTACGCTTGTCATCAACCTGCTCATGGGTGTACCGCTGGCGGTTGACCCGTTGCTCCCGGGACAGGGGGTGCAGATGATGCTGATCTATAATGCCGGATACTTTGCCGTCATGCTGATCTTTACCCTCATGTTTACTCACGCCTTGCGGAAGCGGGAACACCTCCGCCTCAACGAACTGGAGATCCTCGATACCCGCATCAGCCTGAACCAGATGATGCTGCAAGGCTCGTTCGCACTTATTTCCACCGGCATCGTGCTCTTCGGCGGCGAGTCTGAAACCGCGATGGCGGGCTGGATCTACGGGTTCATCGGTCCCGTTCTTGGCACGCACGGGTTCATCATGGGCCGGCGTCGGGACAAACTGCAGAAGCAGGTCGAGGCAACCCGGGCACAGCAGCAACGACAGCAAGGGGGACAACGACCTCAATTCAGGCAACAGCGTCAGGGGGGGCAACAGCAACAGGGAAGGCCGCAGCAACAAGGAGGGCAACAACAGGGAGGTCAGCAGGGAGGACAACAAGGGGGAGAACAGCAAGGAGGACAGGAACAACGGTTCCAGAACCGGCGAAGACCACCACGGAACAGACCGGAAACCCCTTGAAGGACCGCCTTCGGGAAATTCATCTCACGGTCGGCATCGCAACCCTCCTCGTGTTCCTCGGCACGGGAGGGTATCTGCGAATGAGCTTCCCCGACCTCTATGCGGGAGATGAGACCGTCCGGTACCTTTTCCGGTCCCGACACGTCTACCTCCTCTTCTCCTCCCTGATCAATATTCTTCTCGGTCTTTATTTTCATCAAAGCCAGTCCCCCCTGGGAGCGAGGCTGCAGTTCGGGGGTTCGCTCCTTCTGTTGGCCGCCCCCCTGCTCCATATCACCGCCTTTCTCATGGAACCTCTTTCGCAGGTTCGTCTCATCACAATCGCGGCAACGTTCCTTTCCTTCGTTGGAACTCTCGCCCACGTCTTGGGCAGTTACCAATTGAGGCGATAAGGTTTCGGCATTCGAATAAATCCGGTTGCATCGTTCAGCGAATGTCTTTACATTGCGCCGGACTTTTACCGTTGTATGTTTCCTTCCTCACACCACAACATCGCTCGGGAACCCTATGACCGACAACAACCGCCGGGAATACTGGAATACCAACCTGCGTTATCTCCTCACCCTGCTCTCCGTCTGGTTCCTCGTCTCGTACGTCTTCGGCATCCTGCTGGCCGATACCCTCGACCATATCCGGATCGGAGGATTCGGACTCGGGTTTTGGTTTGCACAGCAGGGATCGATCTACGTGTTCGTCCTCCTCATCTTTGTCTATGTTCGATTGATGAACACCCTGGACAGAAAGTTCGACGTCCATGAGGAATAGGGGAGGATCGTCGTTCCATTCGCGTGCCGACTGAGAGCGGTTTCATTCCACAACTCCATTCATTACAAACAAGACCCCAACGGTTTTCATGGATACTCAAGCCTGGACCTTTCTCATCGTCGGCGCTTCGTTCGCCCTCTATATTGCCATTGCCGTCAGGTCAAGGGCCGGTTCGACGAAAGAATTCTACATTGCAAGCTCCCGCGTCTCCCCGTCCGTGAACGGCATGGCCACGGCTGCGGATTGGATGTCGGCAGCCTCGTTCATTTCCATGGCGGGTTCCATCTCCTTCATGGGACGCGACGGCGCAGTCTATCTTATGGGCTGGACGGGAGGGTACGTGTTGCTCGCCCTGCTTCTGGCCCCCTACCTTCGCAAGTTCGGTCAATACACCGTCCCGGCGTTCGTGGGCGACCGGTATTACTCGCAAACCGCGCGTGTTGTAGCGATCATCTGTGCGATCTTTGTTTCTTTTACGTACGTGGCAGGACAAATGCGGGGCGTGGGGATCGTCTTCTCGCGGTTCCTTGACGTCGACATCAACACCGGGGTCTTCATCGGCATGGCGATCGTCCTCTTCTATGCCGTGCTGGGCGGCATGAAGGGAATCACGTACACCCAGGTTGCCCAGTACTGGGTGCTGATCGTTGCCTATCTCCTTCCCGCCATCTTTATCTCGTTCATGGTGACGGGCATTCCGATCCCCCAAATCGGGTTCGGGAGCACACTTTCTCTTGAGCCTGGGGTCTATTTGCTGGACAAGCTCGACGGGTTGAACGAAGCGCTCGGTTTCACGGCATATACGTCCGGGAATAAACCGATGCTCGATGTTCTTTTCATTACGGCGGCCCTGATGGTCGGCACGGCCGGTCTGCCGCATGTGATCGTCCGGTTCTACACCGTCCCGAAAGTTGCGGACGCAAGAAGCTCCACCGGCTGGGCGCTGCTCTTCATCGCCCTCTTGTACACCACGGCCCCTGCTGTTGCCGCGTTTGCGCGCACCAACATGCTGGAGACCGTCACAAACAAGGAATACAGCGCGGCGCCGGAATGGTTCGGCAAATGGGAGAAAACGGGACTCCTCAAATTCAACGACAAGAACGGCGACGGAAGAATCCAGTACGTGAAAGGAACGGAGCAGAATGAGCTGACCGTCGACCGCGATATCATGGTGCTTGCCAACCCGGAAATCGCAAAGCTGCCGAACTGGGTGGTCGGACTTGTTGCTGCAGGGGGACTTGCCGCCGCGCTCTCCACCGCGGCAGGATTGCTGCTGGTGATCTCGACCGCGTTTGCCCACGACCTCATCAAACGGAACCTGAAACCGGATCTCTCGGAGCAGGGCGAATTGACCGCTGCGCGCATCGCCGCCGGCCTCGCCGTCATGATCGCGGGATACTTCGGCATCAATCCCCCGGGGTTCGTGGCCCAAGTGGTCGCATTTGCTTTCGGTCTTGCCGCCGCGTCGTTCTTCCCCGCCATCATCATGGGGATCTTTTCCAAACGCATGAACAGGGAAGGAGCCATTGCGGGAATGATCGTCGGAATCCTCTTCACGGCTTCCTACATTGTTTACTTCAGTTTCATCGACCCGGCCTCGAACAACGCTCAACATTGGTGGTTTGGAATCTCGCCGGAGGGGATCGGAACAGTCGGCATGATCCTCAACTTCGTCGTGGCAATTGCCGTTGCCAGGTTCACTCCCCCTCCCCCCGAAAGGATTCGGGAGTTGATCGAAAATATCAGGATCCCCCGCGCGTGATTCCACGGCGTCTCAAAACCCCTTTATCATAGCTAAGGCCCACACTCGGTTTGGGTTCTTAGTCCCCAACCTGAAAAGTGAAAATCCTTGTCAAGAGGGGGGCGCAACTTCCATATTGCGTTTCTCAGTCAAATTCGCATTCTAAAGATTGGGCCTGCCGGTTGGTTCGTTGCTGTCCCAGTGCCTCTGAGCCTGGTGTTATATCCCTCCCCTCTTTGGCGTTTCGGGAGTCTAACAGTCTGCAGGTGGGCAGGCGTTAGGCCGTTGCCCGTCGGAAGAACCGCTCCGGGATACGAGGTGCCGGTTCATCACTTCCGCGTTGCACGCCACCCAAACTTTTCTCACTTTAGGCCGTAACAGAGGGTTGGCACAACCATCCGGAGAGGTTTTCTTTCCATGCAATCTTCCCTGAAGTCGTTTCTCCCGCTCATCCTCCTCGCCGGTATCGGCTTTACCACGTTGGCATTCCTTTACTATGACGTCTCCCCTAAAGCCTCGGTCGACCTTCAACTGAGCCGCTCCGAGGTCATGGAACGCTCGCAATCGTACTTGAACCAGCTCGGTTACGATCTCGAAGGGATGGATCAGATCGCCGTTTTCCGTTTCGATGGGGAGATGCAACTTGCCCTCCAAGTCCGGCACGGGATGCGCAAGGCGTCGGAGATCATCAAGGGCGACTCCCTGACGGTCCATTCGTGGCAGGTCTTCTTTATCGACCCCACCCTCCCGCGAAGTCAGGCGTTGGACGAGTTCACAGTCTGGGTCTCCCCTGCCGGCCGGATCCTCGGGTTCTCGCACACGATCAAAGAGAATGCGCCGGGACCGAGCCTGACACAGCGCGAGGCCATCGAACGAGCGATGGACTTCCTCCGGGAACAGGGGATCAACCTTGACAACTTCACCCTCGACCGGTCCTCCCAGCGGCGACTCAGCAAACGGACCGATTACGATTTTGCCTGGACTGCCAACGACACAACGCTCGGGTACGACTCCGCCATCGCGCTGCGCATCCAGGGGGCGGAGGTCGGGTTCTTCCGGCAAACCATGGCAGTTTCGGGGAGCCTCAAGGAGGACATGGGCAAAACGCAGACGATCACCACCTTTATTGCGAGCGGCTCCTCGGCGGCAATTTTTCTCCTCTTCTTCTTCATCGTCATCTTCTTCCTGAAAAAATATCACGAGGGGGAAGTCGGGGTGAAGACCGGCATCCTGGTCTTTCTCATCCTGTACAGTGTCAGTGTCCTGGGCTACGCTGTTGAATTCCCGGCGATCGGCTCGGACGTGGGGATGGGGGATGTGAACAAGGCGAACGTCCGGCTGATCATGTTTATTTTCTGCGTCCTCATCATCGCGGTCTTCGTACAGGTCCTGGTGTTTGCCGGGTGGAGCGTTGGAGAGTCGTATGCGCGGAGCGGATGGGGATCGAAGCTGGCGGCCATCGACAGCCTGATCGCGCGCCGGTTCTTCACGCTGAACGTCGCTCAGAGCGTACTCCGGGGGTATGCCCTCGGGGGAATACTCCTCGGCCTCTTCAGCCTCCTCGTCTTCCTCTCCCTCGGGAGGTTCGATGGGCTCGGACTGTACGTCCCCTCCATCTCCGGCATCCCGGACACGTTTGTTCCCGCGCTGGCGGCGATCCTGCTTGCGATCTGGGTCGCCGCGTTCAACGAGATTGTCTATCGCCTCTTTTTCATTACGTATCTCCGGGATAAGCTGAAGAGGGTCTGGCCCGCGGCCATCCTTTCCTCGCTCCTTTTCCCCCTGACGGCGTTCATCATGTGGGATTTTCCGTTCGGCTTCACCAACCTTGCGCTTCTCTATCCCATCTACGCCGTCACGGGATTTCTTTTTGCCATGATCTTTCTCCGATGGGACTTGCTGACGGCGATCATCGCCAACTTCGTGGTCACCGCGGCGGGATATGCCGGACCGTTGTTCACCTCCTCCGGAGAATATTTCCAGACGCAGCAGCTCCTGTTCCTCGGTGTCATGGCGATACCGTTGGCCGTTACCGTGATCGGGTTTATGCGGCAGGAGGTGTTCGAGTTCAAACCGGAGACCACCCCCGCGCATATCCGGCGCATCACGGAACGTGAGCGGATGGCGAAGGAGCTCGAGATCGCCCGCTCGGTGCAATTGAGCCTGCTCCCGAAAGAAAACCCCCACGTCGAAGGGTACGACATCGCCGGCCTTTGCATCCCGGCGCTCGAAGTGGGAGGAGACTATTACGATTTCGTGCACCTGGGGAACGGCAAGATGGGGATTGCGATCGGCGACGTCTCAGGCAAGGGGGTGCCGGCTGCAATTTACATGACGCTCACCAAGGGGATCCTTCAGTCCCATGCGGAGGAGAACATCTCCCCCCGCGAGGTCCTTTCGAAGGTGAACAAGCTGATGTACCGGACCATCGACCGGCATTCGTTCGTGAGCATGTTCTATGCGATCCTGGACACGCGCAATCATTCGATCCGGTTCGCGCGGGCCGGGCATAACCCGGCGATCCTTGCGGGTCACGCGGGGGGAAAACATGAATTCCTTGTGCCGGCCGGCATCGCGCTCGGGTTGGACGACGGCGAGAAGTTCAATGCCTCGATGGAGGAACGCGAGGTCCAGCTTCGGAGCGGCGACCTTCTTGTCTTCTATACGGATGGGTTCGTCGAAGCGGTTAGGAGAGACAGTGAGGAGTTTGGCGAAGGCCGGTTGTCCGCTACCATCCAAAACCACCGGTCTCGGTCCGCCTCGGAGATCCTCCACAACATTGTCGCTGAAGTGAGACATTTCGTGGGTGATGTGCCGCAGCGGGATGACATGACGATGGTTGTGCTGAAGGTCCGATAGCACCTCACCTTTAAAAACAATGATCCACTAAGTTCACTAAGAGCACGAAGAGCCGAAGGCCTGCTCACTGAAGGATGCGCTAGCGTCCTACTAATTGGACCAGGACTTGTTCAAGCAGACTTTCGCTGCAAGCAAAGGCTAACAAGTGAATAAATAAGGAGAATTTCATCATGAAGCACAGAACCATTCTTGCCCTTGCATTGACGTTGTCCCTGACAGCACCACTCCTCGGACAGCATGACCCGACAGACCGGAGGCATGTAAAGCTTTCGCGGACGTCCACCGCTCCCTTCAGCGATGGCGTGCTGGTGGGAAATACCTACTACCTTGCCGGCCGCCTCGGGATCGACCCTAAAACTTCCGAGGTTCCCAAGGATGTCGAACAGGAGGCACGGCTCATGCTCGATGGTGTGAAAGCGGCGCTTGGAGAAGTCGGAATGGGCATGGATCACCTCGTCTCTGTCCAGGTCTTCTGTAGTGACCTTGCACAGTACGACGTCTTCAACAAAGTCTACCGGACATATTTTAAGGAGAACTTCCCCGCCCGCGCGTTCATCGGCTCGGGTCCGCTTCTCCGCGGTGCGCGGTTTGAAATGCAGGGGATCGCGGTACGATAAGCCGCAGGAACGATGTGCGTCCAATTCGGATTATCCCGGCATTATAGCTCACGTCGTAAGTTTTGATGGGCTTGAAGACGCTGTTTTGCAGATCCCTTGCGATGAGCCGATTCACAAAAAGAGTTCAGGTTCCCTGTCATGGCTGCACGCTCTGCTGCCAGGGAGACTTAATCCGCCTTGAGCCGAAAGAGTTCGCGCAGGGTTATGCAACTGAACCTCATCCGATCATGCCAGGGGCTTTGATGCTTGCCCACCAACCCAATGGTGATTGCATCTATTTGAAAGCCGGCCAGTGCGGCATACACGATCACGCGCCGCTCATGTGTCGGGTGGCTGATTGTCGTACCATTGCTGTGAGATTCGATTTTGAGACAGCACGAAAACTTCACCAGAGGCGGCTCATCGACATTCGGGTCTGGGATCACGGGCGGATGTTGATCGAGAAAGACTATCCGCACACGTTTTGAGATATTGCAGTTCGCTGTCCATGTGCTGTACAAAACGCCCGACCAATCGCTTCCCGAAGGGATCGAGTTTGTGTAAAAACCCATAATTCGTTGCGAGCGTAGCGAGGAATCTTCTATTTCATTTCAAGAAACGAGATTCTCCCGAAGGGATCCCTTCTGGACTCCTCCCTTCGGTCGTCGGAATAACACTTTTCACACAGGCTCGATCTCTTCAGGACAAGCCGACTAAGCCAACGAAACGTGAGCGACCTGATTCCACGGTGAAATCCCAATTACAGTGTCGTAACCTTACGTCTGTACACGCTAGCGCCTATTAGGAAAACACAATGGAAACTTTCTGGTGGACCCTATTAATCGTTGGAATTACCTTTTATACACTCTGGGCGGCAGGGGTTTTTAAAAAGAAAAAGGGTGACAACAAGAAACCGGACGGTAAGGAGTAACGGGGCTCCCGAGGGTGTTTCCGAAGGCACCAGCTGATCAATGAACTCGATGAACGGGGGGAAAACAAGGGAACGAACGTCACGCGATACGGGGGTGATTGAACATAAGCAGATAATGAAAATCGACACGATTGCATATTGGAGACTTATCTTCGCCTCCTTACTCTGTGTCATTGCTCTTCAGGCATGTGCAAGTATTCATTCCATTCAAGCCGACGATTTAGACTCTTACGACCAGACAGACCTCCAAGTGTTCGTCAATAACGGGACCATAGTCCGGTTCATGAAATCGGACTATACGATTGACTCCTCTCATTCAGCACGAGCTCTAAAGGGAGAAGGTCTCGTGATGAAAGACAGCTCACGAGCCGGTCATGAGAGATTCTCGGGGTTTATCTTGTTTTCGCACATTGATTCGATTCAAGTTACGGAGTCTTGTTCAGAATCAAGTGCATTTGGCTTAGGAATAGTGATTGTCGGCTTGGCAATAGTACTGTTGTCGATTGCAGGTTGGATCTTTGGTCCAATTAGTATTGGTTGACAATTGCTGTCTCATCGCCAATCAACTTAGCCTGCGATAAAGAATTGCATGCGGCGGAACTCCCAACCGCTCGACGGCGGTCAAACCTCCGGAACCGCAAGCACGAATACCGGGGCTGGAACTAAACGCACGGAACAAACATGACTCTCTAGTCAAACCCTCGAATCGCCGGCGTCGCGTTCCTGTTCTACATCCGGATTGCCAGGTACAAAGGAATTCAACCCCGATCATTCAAAGGAAACACTCTATGAAATTTGGAATCATCATTGAAACCAACGACCCGGAAAAGGCATGGAACGGAGTCCGTTTCGGGAATGCGGCGCTCAAGCAAGGCCACGAGACCAAGATCTTTCTTATGAGTGCCGGAGTGGAAATCGAGTCGATCGTTCATCAGAAATACAATGCCAAGAAACAAATCGACGAATTTGTGCTCAACGATGGCACGGTCCTGGCCTGTGGTACCTGCATTCAAGCGCGTAATCAGGTGGGAACCGAGGTTTGTCCAATATCGAACATGAACGATTGCGTCGATATGGTTGTCTGGGCTGACAAGGTCATAACCTTCTAGTGAATGAGGCAAAGACCAACAACTCGGCCTTTTCAGCAACGCAATTTGAGCCGGTGTGTTGACAATCGGTGGGCCACGTGTAATTCCATGGCTGCATCCTTCGAATGGTGCCGCCTGACCGGCCGCTGAGCCGCTGTCCCTGAGGCGGCTTTCACAGAAACCTCGAAAGGTTCCCTATGAACAAGAAATCGGCTTCACTCGTGTTCCTCACCGTCTGTCTCATGCTCGCGATTCTTCTTTTGACCAAGACAATCACACCCATGATCAGCGGTTCTGTTTTTGCCGTGGCATTGGTTACATTGGGCCTGATGTCGCGTGGCTTTAGAAATAGTGACCGGGACAAGTCTACGAAGGCAGGTTGATCCTCCACGCAAACAGCGGACCCGCCGTAGTGGAGGCGGCGTTCTCAACAAATAAGCGTTACCTCCAATGAAAATCTATTTCTCCATAGGACTGACCGTCGTTTCTGTGATTGTCTCAAGTGCGCAGGATCGTTCTGACCGACCGTTACCTGATCCCCATAAGCATGTCGTCGAAGTCCACAAGAGACCATGGATAACAGACCTTGCTCCGGAGGTTACCTTTGCCATATTGGATGGGTCGGTCGCCGATATTCGAGATTCCGTCCTTTCTCCCAATGGTCAATGGCTTGCGTTTGTTTTCAGCACGCAAGATGAATGGGCACGCGTGGGCCTTGAGGATACACGCAGTGGTAAACGCTATCAACTTGTCAACCTTCCACTGGCATATCGGCCCGTGAACGACATCGCTTGGATTGATAGCGCTCACCTGACATTTGACCGCTGGTCACAACCGCACCATGGCATGCATTATGTCGTTGACGTGGGGAACAATCGGCTCCTCCTTGCAGCCCCTTTCCCCGATGAGTTTTTTCTTCGTCAGCAACGCGATACGGTCCATTGACCGCACAGGACACTCTGCTCAAGGAGGACGTATGCGTAGTCTACTTGCCGCGATTGTCATGATCCTCGCTGCCTGCGCGCCTGAAGATGTAAGCTTCAGCGCAAGGGACGAAATGGCCGTCCGCGCGCTGGAAGAAGCGTACCGCATCGGCTGGCTCGCGAACGATAGCGCTGCCGTGATGGCCACATTGGCACCGGGAGCGGTGATGATGCCGGCGGGAGTACGGCCCCTGGTCGGGGATTCCGCCATACGCAAGTATTGGTGGCCGAACGACAGCTCGCAGACCACCATCGAGTCGTACGAAATAGCAGTGGACGAGGTGGAAGGGGGCGGTGATCTGGCCTATCTGCGCGGCCGGGGCTCCCTGAAGTTTACGTACCGGGATGCGGCAGGACAAGTCAGCCACCTGACCAGCCAAGCGGTGCACCTCTCCGTAGCCCGCCGCGGTCAGGATGGGAAATGGCGAATCGCTCGGCGGGTGTGGAGCGCAATCCGGTAGGACCACAACAGACGGCACAATGCAAGACACATCGAAAGAGAATCCGACCCATGATTCCATCAAAGCATCGACTCAGGTTCTTGTCATCTCTCATGATCTTCGCCATGGGCGCCGTGGGAATGATCCTCATTTCATCGGAGAGACCCGCGAGCACGTGGGTTTATGCCGGTCCCGACGGCAAGCTTGTCTATAAGACCACACCGGCGGGCGATAGAATCATGGATTTTTCGCACGCGGGGTACATGGGAGGGGGCGTACCGCTTCCGTCGGTGCCGGTCAGGCGAACCGTCCACCCTTCAGGCAATCAGGACAATACAGCAGAGATCCAAGCGGCCATCGATGAAGTGGCGTCGATGCCCATGCAAAACGGGTTCCGCGGCACCATCCTGCTGGGACCGGGAACGTTCACCTGTTCGAAGACGATCACGATCTCAACGGCCGGCCTTGTGTTACGCGGGAGCGGCAGCGGTCCGGGCGGAACGACGATCATGATGACCGGAGACCCGCATGCCGCGATCGTGATCGGTGGAAGACGACGTTCCGGCGACGAGGGTATGGATGCAGAAAAGAACGCCGGCCTTCCCCAAACGACGATTGCCGATGCCTATATTCCGGCTGGATCGGCAAGCTTCCTATTGACCAACGCCAATGGTTTTGCCGAGGGAGACTTTATCGAGATTCGCAGGCCGACCACGCCGGCCTGGGTGAAGTTCATGAAGATGGATGACATGGTACGGGATGGAAAGCCGCAGACCTGGATCGCAACCACGCGCAACGGCATTAACCAACGAAGGATCACTGGACTCTCCGGGAATACGGTAACGCTGGATGTCCCTCTCCCCGATTCGTACGACGCGCGTTACCTGAATCCTCCCGGCACCATGGTCGTCAAAATTAGTCCGCCGCAACGTATCACCCAGGTCGGAATCGAGAACCTCCACATTCAATGTCCACCTCTGGAGATTGAGTACGGCAGGGCTCCGTACTCAGCACTCCGGATGGGGGCCGACGATTGTTGGGTGAAAGATGTCTTTTGTGAAGAGACCATGAACACCACCGTTCTCACCGGTCAACGCATCACCATGCAGAGAGTGGTTGTGAAGCATACGTTCCCCAACTTGGGAGCCTCCAAACCGGCCGACTTCAGCATTGAGGGAAGCCGGATCCTGCTCGACCGTTGTGAAAGCACGGGCGGCAACACCTACTTTGTCTGGACGGGCAGCCTGACACCGGGACCAAACGTCGTGCTCAATTGTACATTTCGGGGCCACGGCAGTCGCATCCAACCGCACCAGCGCTGGGCCACCGGCATGCTGGTCGACAACTGCACGATCCCCGACGGTGGCATCGATTACCCGAATCGGGGGGTGGCCGGATCCGGGCACGGTTGGACGATGGGCTGGGGGGTTGTCTGGAACAGCATTGCGAAATTCTACGTGATTCAAAATCCACCAGGGACGATCAATTGGGCCATCGGTTCCCTCGGAGAGCGCATACAGACGGCGCGTTATTTCGATTCGGAGCCGATCATTCCCGACGGGACTTTCGAATCGCATGGGAAGCCGGTCATGCCCCAAAGCCTTTACCTGGCTCAGTTGGAGGAACGGCTCGGCGTGCAAGCAGTGAAGAACCTCGGGTACTCCTCCAACACGGAAAATATGTTTGCCAATAAATCGGTCCCACCCCTCCCGCCGCTCCGGACAGACGTCGACAACGTGCTGGGCCCCGACCTGGCGCTTCACCGGCCGGTGAACACGAGTAACGTCCGCGGCACGACGCGGGAGTTTGGCGGGGAGAGAGCCGTGAACGCGGACACCACAACGTACTGGGCAACCAACGACGACGTCACCAAGGCCGATCTCATCGTCGATACGGAGGGACCGTTGGAGATCAATGCCGTCGCCCTTGAAGAAGCAACCGGGCTGGAGGGCCGCGTGCAGGAATACAAGGTCGAGGGGCAGGTAGACAGTGACTGGAAAGTGCTCTCACACGGCAGGACGATCGGCAAACGCAAGGTGGACCGTTTCCCGAAGGTCACGATATGGAAAGTGCGGTTGACAATTCTCAAGGCCAACGCGTATCCTGCCATCCGTAAGTTCGGCATATACCTTGATGACCTCCCCCGGTAAGAGGCATGGGAGAAAGTCAGGTTGAAAAAAGAGAGGGCCTTTTCTTGCACCTTCCCTCCTTTCTTCTTACTTTCACGCCATCGTTTTTTCTCACCATCACCACAATTTCACACAAGGGGTTCCATGAAGCGCGTGCTCTTCCTGATTGTCACTATCCTGTCCACCGCCGTCGCTCAGGAGAAGATTGAATATTCCGTTTCGTTTGAAAACATTTTGCACCACGAGGCGGAGATCACGGTCACGTTCCCCAATCTTCCAGCCGGGCCTCTCGAAGCACGGATGGGGCGTTCTTCCCCGGGGCGCTACGCATTGCATGAATTTGCCAAGAACATTTATAACGTTCGCGCCGTCGACGGGAAGGGGAAACAACTCACGATCACGCGCCCGAATGTCCATCAATGGGACATCGCCGGCCACGATGGAACGGTCGTCATCAGCTACACGCTGTTCGCCGACCACCCTGACGGGACCTATGCGGGCGTTGACGTTTCGCACACTCACCTGAATATCCCTGCCTCGTTCCTTTGGGCGAGAGGACTGCACGAGAGGCCCATCCAGGTCTCGTTGAAGCTTCCCAAAGACTCGAAGTGGAAAGTGGCCACGCAACTCGCACGCACGAAAGATCCCCTGACATTTACGGCGCCACACCTTCAGTACTTCATGGACAGCCCGATCGAAATCAGCGACCATGCGTCGCGTGCATGGAAGATCGATTCCGGCGGAAAAACGTACACGATCAAACTCGCTGCCCATCATGACGCAACGGATCTGTATATCGATGCGTACTTCGAAATGGCCAAACCGGTGATCCTGGAGCAGATAGCCGTCTTCGGCGAGCTCCCGAGCTATGATTTCAGGGAATACGTCTTCCTGGCTGACTTCCAGCCTTGGGCCGGGGGTGACGGGATGGAGCATCGCAACTCAACGGTCATCAGCGGTGCGGCCTCCCTCAAGCCGAATCCGTTCAATCTGCTCGGGGTCCTTTCCCATGAATATTTTCACTCGTGGAATGTCGAACGCATCCGGCCAAAGTCGCTGGAGCCGTTCAATTTTGAAGAGGCCAACATGTCGGGGGAGTTATGGTTTGCCGAAGGGTTCACGAACTACTATGGCACGCTGGCCATCGCGCGGGCGCAACTGGCAAGTCTCGACCGCTTCACCCGGAACATCCACTCGGCCGTGAATACGGTGATCAACGCTTCGGGAAGAGCCTTCTTCAATGTCGTCGATATGAGCCGGCAGGCTCCGTTTGTCGATGCCGCGACGGCAGTCGACCGGAACAACCGGTCTAACACCTTCATTTCCTATTATACATGGGGCGAAGCGATCGGGCTTGGGTTGGATCTGTCGATCCGTTCAAAGTTTCCAGGACTCTCTCTTGACGATGTGATGAGGGGGATGTGGCAGAAGTTCGGCAAGCCGGAGAAGCCGTACACGAATGAAGATATCCGGATAGTGTTGGGCGAAGTGACCGGCGACCAGCGTTTCGCCAACGAATTCTTCGAGAAGTACATTTATGGAAAAGAGGTAGTCGATTATCAGTCCTTGCTCGGGAACGCTGGGCTCCTGTTACGTAAGGCAAGAGTCGGCAAAGCGACACTCGGACCCGTCTTCCTGAACTACGATGCGGGCAAGGCAACCATCGCGGGCGGAACCATTCTGAACAGTCCCTTGTATCGCACCGGCCTCGACCGCGGTGACAAGATCCTGAAGATTGGGTCAACGGCCATCACGAGTAAACAAGAATGGGATTCCCTGGTCAGCGACGCCAAGCCCGGTGAGAAGATTGCAATCGAATATGAACAACGCGGGGCCAAGAAGAGCGGGACGCTGACGTTTGACGAAGACTCCACGCTGGAAATCGTCCCATACGAGCATGCCTCCATGCCGGTCACCGATGCGATCAAGACTTTCCGCGCGTCGTGGCTCGGAAGGAAATCGACACACCAGCTTCCTGAATTGAGCAAGACCTGTCCAACGTGCATGCGAACCTTCCCGTTTGCGAACGAGTTCTGTCCGCATGACGGGAGTGAGTTGAAGGCCGTGCTGGAGAAATAATGAGTTTTTTCCTGCTTGTCCTCACTATGAAACGGACCATGAACCACCTCCCCTTTTTGCTCTTCGCGCTCCTCTTGTCCGGATGTGTCTCTCAACAAACCGTGTTGGATTCGCGGACGCGGAAGGTCGACGTGTTGCTCTCAAAATTTAACAAGCCGGATGTGCCCGGCGCCTCGGTGATGGTGATCCGGGAGGGAAAGCTTGTGTTTCAGGCATCGTACGGCCTTGCCCACCTCGAGGAGAAGAGACAGGCAACCCCCTCGACCAATTACCGCCTTGCTTCGGTGACGAAGCAATTCACGGCCATGGCCGTGATGATGCTCGTCGAACGAAAGGCTCTTTCGTACGAAAGCACGTTAACGGACCTCTTCCCAGGCTTCCCATCGTACGGTGGGAAGATCAAGGTTCGGAACCTTCTGCAACACACTTCCGGCCTGACCGATTACGAGGATTTGATCCCGGAAGGAACGACCGTCCCGGTGCTCGATAAGGATGTTCTCGATCTCTTGAAACAACAGGACAGCACGTACTTCGAACCCGGTACAACGTATCAATACAGCAACTCCGGCTACGCCCTTCTCGCCCTCATCGTGGAACAGGCTTCCGGCCAGACGTTCGCTTCGTTCCTGAGAGAGCATATTTTCAGCCCGCTCAGGATGGAAAACACCGTCGCGTTTGAGAAGGGGATCTCCACCGTCAAGAATCGGGCTTACGGCTACACCCAGCGCGATACCACCGATGAACAGAGCTTCGAACTGACAGACCAGAGTCTCACCAGCTCCGTGCTCGGTGATGGCGGAATTTACTCTTCCATCGAAGACCTGTTCCAGTGGGACCAGGGACTCACCACGAACAAACTGGTCAGCGCTTCAATGCTCGCACAAGCCTTCACACCGAACATCCTGCCGAACGGTCAAAACTCCGGATATGGCTTCGGATGGAGGATCTTGGTCTACAAGGGACTGCGTGCAGTCCACCATTCCGGTTCCACCATAGGATTTCGCACCCACATCGCCCGCTTCCCCGACCGGCAATTGACTGTGATTGTTCTGGTCAATCGTGCGAATGTGGACACGGAGAGACTGGCGTTTGCCATTGCGGACCTCTGGCTTTCTCCGAACTGATAACGCTGATTCGCACGGATGAACGCGGATTGGCTTAGATTGGTGCAGATGGATGCAGCCAATAAGGCAGATACATGCAGAGGGATGATTGGTTCTGTTTTTGGAATTCCCCATGACAAAGAAACTATTGCCAACGGTGATGACTCGGCCTGCCGGTTGCCCATCGTGATTGCCCCACGCGGGATTTTTCCTTACCATACTTCCCACTGTGAACCATCATTTCCCTACGAAATCCTCCAGAGGCTTCCTATGCGATATTTTATTCCTTTCGTTTTTCTCGCAGTTCTCATCGGTTTCCACTGTACCCAACCGGACCTGGGAGCACAAATGAATACTGTTGCCGAAGCGTACGTCAAGCTCGTCCTTGATGTCGGACAACACGACGCCGACTATGTCGATGCGTATTACGGACCGAAGGAATGGCAGGAACAGGCCAGGGCATCGAAGAAATCACTCGACTCACTCAGGCAAGCAGGCGTTGAGTTGATGGGGCGCCTCCGCGAGATCGATGTCGCCGGCCAGGAAGAAATGCTTCAACTGCGGCACGAGTATCTGCTGAAGCAACTCAAGGCGCTCGTGACGCGGGTTGAGATCCTTGGAGGGAAAACCTATACCTTTGACGATGAAGCTCGGGGCATCTACGATGTGACGCCCCCATCGTACACGGAAGAGCATTTCAAAAAGATGCTCGACGAACTCAATACTCTTCTCCCGGGTAACGGGACGGTCACCCAACGGTATGAACAATTTCGCAAAGCCTTTATCATCCCCCCCACAAAACTCGACACCGTCTTCAAGGCAGCCATTGAGGAAGCACGTCGCCGGACGAAACAACACATCGAACTCCCTTCCAGCGAGAGTTTCGTCGTCGAGTATGTAAAGGACAAATCGTGGAGCGGCTATAACTGGTACAAAGGAGAGAGTCACAGCCTGATCCAGATTAATACCGACCTTCCCATCTTCATCGACCGGGCTGTGGACCTTGCCGCACACGAAGGGTATCCGGGACACCACGTCTATAATGTCATGCTGGAATCGAACCTGATGCGCGCCCGGGGCTGGATTGAGTTCTCCGTCTTCCCGCTCTTCAGTCCCCAGGCGCTCATTTCTGAAGGGAGCGCAAACTACGGCATCCAGGTCGCCTTCCCGGGCGAGGAACGGCTTGCGTTCGAACGGGAAGTGTTGTTCCCGTTGGCCGGCCTTGATACTTCAAAGGCCGGGAAGTACTACCGGCTTGCCGAATTGGCAAGTGCGTTAAGCTACGCGGGAAACGAAGCGGCAAGAGGGTATTTGAACGGTACGATCAACGCAGACGACGCGGCGCGTTGGCTGGAAGAGTACGCCCTGATGGCCCCCGCGCGGGCAAAGCAGCGTGTCCGTTTCATCGACCAGTACCGAAGTTACGTAATCAACTATAACCTGGGGCAGGATCTGGTGAAGCGGCATATTGAAGCCAGCGGTGGAACGGCAGACAAACCGGAGAAACGCTGGGAGGAATTCAAGAGACTTATTTCATCGCCCAGGCTGGCCTCGGGGTTGAAACAGTAGAAACCTCTCCGCAATCCATGGCACGATTCAAACTCACCCTCGAATACGAAGGAACGCGGTACAGCGGCTGGCAGGTGCAGAAGAACGCCCGGACGGTTCAGGGAGATCTGATGAATGCGATCGGGGTTGTGACTGCGACCAAACAGTTCGAGCTGTACGGCTCCGGACGGACCGACGCCGGCGTTCATGCGCTTCGGCAGGTGGCTCACCTCGACATCACCACCATGCTGGCGCCGGAAATTCTCCGGCGCAAGGTCAACGACGAGCTTCCGTCCGATATCAACATCCTTGAAATCGAGAAATCGAGCCACACATTTCACGCACGCCATGACGCGGTGGCGCGGAGCTACCTGTACCAGATCGCGCGCAGGCGGACGGCCTTTGGCAAGCGGTTTGTCTGGTGGATCAAGGATGAATTGAACGCGGAGAAAATGAAACAGGCATCCTCCCTCTTCGTCGGCATGCAGAACTTCCGGTCGTTTACCGCCGACGACCCGGAGGAAAAATCGACCACGGTCCACCTGGAGGAGGTGAAGATCGTGGAAATCGGGGACCTGATCCTGATCCGTTTCGTCGGCTCTCATTTTCTCTGGAAGATGGTCCGGCAACTGGTGGGTACTCTGGCCGAAGTCGGCCGCGGCAAGTTGACGACCGCGAAGCTTGAGGAATGGCTTCGGCAGGGTTCCGATGAACCGGCCAAACTCACCGCTCCTCCTTCAGGACTTTTCCTGGAACGGGTGTACTATAAAGGGGATCGCCGGGTTCAGGACTTCCATCCCCTTCTCAACCTGGGACATTAAAATCCATCTCAAGAACAATTTCAGCCAATCCTCGCTGAAATAATAACCCCGACCGTTCAGCGGAGACCTCTCCGAGCTCGGTCGAGTTGCTCACGACGAAGCCCTCAGGTCGGGGACCAAGGCAAAACTGAGTACAGGCTTTAGCCATGTGAGGCGTTTCGTCCATCCTTTCAACCGTTTCGTTCCCCCGATACGCCAGCCGGTACCATTTGCTTTGAATTCCTCACGACCCTTTGCTATGATTCGTCTGCCCCCAAGCAGGCGAGCGAAACCCAACGTCATTCTAAACAACAACCCGGATCAAACCATCATCCACTTTGGAGGATAGCATGGCCTTTCGCAGGTCACACCAGCTGTATGGTATTGCTTTGTTGGCGGTTATCGTGGTGCCTTCTTCTCAATCGCAAGATCAATGGACGTGGCCGGAAAAGCCGAAGAACCTCCAGGTGTTGAACAAAGACTGGTCGGGGTCGCGGTTGAGTCCGATTATGAGGGGGTTCACACGATCGCTGGGAGTCCGGTGCACACATTGTCATGTTGGTGAAGAGGGAAAACCATTGACGAGCTACGATTTTGTTTCCGACGCAAACCCGAACAAGGACCGGGCCCGTGAAATGCTCAGGATGCTCGGGAGCGTCAACGATCACCTGAAAAAGATCAAACCGAGCGGCGACAAACCGGTGAACATGTGGTGCCACACCTGCCATCGCGGCCGCCCAAGACCGCTGACGCTGGGGGAAGAGCTCGGGGAACAGTATCGCGCGAAAGGAATCGACGCAGCCCTTGAACACTACGCAGATCTGAAACTGCGATTCGCCAGCAGGGGTGCCTACGACTTTGGGGAACGAAGTTTAAACGACTTGGGATTTGAACTGCTGGAGAAGGGGGATGCGCCGGCGGCGATCAAAATTTTCAAATTGAATACCGATGAATTCCCGAAGTCGGCAAACACCTGGGATAGCCTCGCCGAAGGCTACATGAAGGCGGGGGATATAAAGCTCGCAACACAGTACTATGAAAAGGTACTGGAGTTGGATCCAAAGAGCGAGAACGCGAAGGAAAAGCTGAAGACGCTGAAAGAAAGTTCGAAAAAGTAAAACGATCCGGCGGATCGGGACTTCCGTTTCTTGTGGCAGGAGCCTGGAAGACAGGCTCTTTTTACCCGTACGATTCCCGCTTGATTCTCTCATCCGCGACACCCAACTCGTGCAGGCTCGCAAGCACCGATTCCAGAAAGCGTGGTTGGGGTTCCACTCCCTTCCCGCGGGCTTCCTGCCGGTCGAAGACGGAAATGGCCGGTCCGCAGACATAGACGATGCAAGCCGAGGGATCCGGAATGACCTGGCGGAGCAATGCCGTCGAAACCCTTCCTTTGTGTACCTTGGGACCGTAGCGTGAGGCATCCGCCTCCCGGGTCAGGGAATGCACAACCTGAAGGTGTGCCGGATACCGCGCTTCAAGCGAGTCCAATTCCTTCCGAAAGATCACATCGTCCCACGTTTTGTTTGAACAGACAAAGGTGTGCCGGAGCTTTGGAAAGTGAAGCAGGGCGTGTTTCAGCATGGAGAAATTCGGGACGCTCCCGGAACCGGCACAGATATGAACAAGATGATCGGTCCGGCCCTCGACATCGTCGGGAAGTGTATACGGCCCGGTGAAGCCGGTGACCACCAGCTTCATGCCGCGCACCGTACGTTTGACCAGCATGGGAGAGAGAAGCGGCGGGAACTTCGTCTGACTCGAAACGTACCGCTCCTCCTTGATGGTGACGGCAAGATATTTCTCGTGCGGCGCTGAGCACATGGAGTACGCGCGCGCGGCCTCCCGCTTCCCCTTGATATCCTCAAAATAGGAAATGAACCGTTCGAGCGCCTCAAACTGGTGCGGATCGATCGTCAGGAAATGGCCCGGTTTGTAATCCAGGTGATCGTTCCCGGTGAATAGAACCAGCGTCGTCGTATCCGGGGTCTCCAGGATGGTATCGGCAACCATCACCTCCATTTCCTTGATCCGTTTGCGTCCGGGCTGGTTGATAGGCGCATCGCTCATGGGCTGGTGTTCTCCTGCGGTCTGTTTTGCTTTGCGATTGAAGCTTCTTCTTGATACATTTGTCCCCAGTATAAAACAAATCAGTGACGCGTGCAAGAAGGAAGTTCAGGGAGAGAGACAACTTCTCCGAAGGGGTTTTGGCTCCCCCCAATGACTCCTTCCACCGGGCAGCCCCCTGCGAACAGGTATCTTGGTACGATGACCCAATCCGTTACGCTGCATCCCTCGTTTCTCCATGACCACTACCTTGTCCGCCGAAAATTCTGGAGGGTCTTCGGCGGTGAATTCCGCGTCTTCGACCGGAGCGGGGCCTTGGTGTTCTTCTCGGAGCAGGCGGCCTTCCGTCTGCGCGAAGATTTTCGGGTCTACCCGGACGAAAGGCAATCCGAGGAGCTGCTTTCCATCAAGACCGAACAGATCATCGACCTTGCGGCAACCTTCAAGGTCCATGACGGACCGACGGGGAAACTGATCGGGAGCCTGAAGCGAAAGGCGCTCAAATCCCTCGTCAAAGACGAATGGACCATCTTCGACCCGACCGGGATGGAGATCGGCCTGGTCGCTGAAGAGAACCTTGCCCTTGCTCTCCTCAGCCGGCTGATCGGGCTGATTCCGCAATCGTTTGTTATAACGTCCCATGGCGGCACGAAGGTGGCGGAGATCAGGCAACAGTTCAATCCTTTCATCCTCAAGAACCAACTGACCATCGCCAGCCCAAAACCGCCCATCGATCGGCGCCTTATCGTCGCGACCGTCATCCTCCTTGCCGGCATCGAACGACGACAGGGATAATGCATGAAAATCGTTACCCCCATAACGATCCTCCTTTCCCTCGTATTCATTCCCTCCACAGGTCAAGAGAAAGTGCCTTCTCGTGAGACAAGCGGGGGAATCTGGGGAAACCTCTCGATTATCGACAGCCACGGCCACATCGGGAGCTTCAAGGGATATGATCTCGATACGAGAACCTTGCTTGCAAATATCGAACGCTACGGCGTCACGATGGTCCTCGTATCGAATATCGATGGGGCCAACCTTCCCGGCACCACGAAGAACTTTGACGAAGTACGGGCCAACAAGGAAGCATCGGAAATCGTCCGGCTGCATCGCGGGAAGCTCCGCGGCCTGGTCTGGACGCGCCCCAATGATGGCAATCCGGCACGGGTGGAACCATTCCTGCAGGAAACGTTCGAGCCAGGGGGAACGGCAAGAGTCTTTGTAGGATTGAAACTGCATCCGATGATGAACCAGTTTCCAGCCGATGATCCGATCGTCGACGGGTACCTGGCGCTCTGCGAAAAGTACGGCGTCCCCGCCGTGTTCCACTCCGATAAGCCCGGCACAAACGCCGATCCTCAAAAAATCTATGCTGCCGCGCGTCAACATCCGAAAGTCCCGATGATTCTGTACCATTCAACGTTCTTTGGTCCGCACGGCGCGGCTCTCGACGTCGTGAAACAAGCGAGAGAAAAGAACGACGCCAACCTGTACCTCGAGACCGCACAGGTATCAACGGAAGCGGTACTGCTCGCAATCAAAGCCGTCGGAAGCGACCGGGTCCTCTTCGGCACCGACGCCACGTACTTCGGCAAGGAGCACTACGGCAAGTACGAGACGATGGTTCAAACGTTGCGCGAGAAATTATCACCACACGAATTTGCCGACGTCATGGCGCGGAACGCGGAACGGCTTTTCCACCTGAAGTAAGTCGGAATCCCCGACGGCGGAACGTTCCCGCGACCATGATCCGTCGATTCGCCCACACGCACCACACGTTTCGAACGGAATGCCCTCCCCCACCCGGCCTCGGATCCTCATTCTCGGCGGCGGATTCGCCGGAGCCTATACGGCGTATTACCTCGAGCGATTGCTCGGGAACCGCGACGATTTCGACATTTCCCTCGTCAACAAAGAAAATTATTTCGTCTTCCAGCCGCTCCTGGCGGAAATCATCTCTGGCAATATCGGCATCCTAGATACGGTCAGTCCCCTCCGGCGCCTGCTGAAACGCACCGACCTGTACGTGCGTGAGATCGAGTCAATCGACATGGAGAAGAAAACGGTTACACTCAGCCATGGCTTCCGACCGCGACCCCACGTTCTTTCCTATGACCATCTCGTCATTGCCCTCGGATCCACAACGAACTTTCGGGGGATGGCGGGGCTCCAGGAACATGCGCTTCCCTTCAAGAACCTTGCTGACGCGATCTTTCTCCGGAACCACCTCATCCACACCCTTGAGGAAGCGGCCATTGAAACCGATCCGGAATTCCGGCGTCAACTCCTGACCTTCGTCGTCGCCGGCGGCGGGTTCTCCGGAGTCGAAGTGGCCGCCGAACTGAACGATTTCGTCCGACGCGTGGCAACACATTACCGGTCCATTCACCG
The DNA here is from genome assembly GCA_016192345.1 of Ignavibacteriales bacterium. Classification (GTDB taxonomy): domain Bacteria; phylum Bacteroidota; class Ignavibacteria; order UBA10030; family UBA10030; genus UBA6688. The sequence goes on from JACPUH010000103.1 coordinate 38,811, forward strand.
GAACGAAATACGCGTAATCCTTGTCCACTCGGGAAAACGCATTCTCGACCGTGAGCTTGCGGGCCCTCTCAGCCTCTATGCGCAATCGATCCTGGAGAAACGCGGGGTTGAATTCAGGCTCAACGACCGTCTGCGCGCAGCCACACCGGATTCGGCAATCCTGAACGGAGGGGAGCGGATTCAGACGAAGACCTTGATCTCCACCGTCCCTTCGGCCCCTCATCCCCTGGTGGCTTCCCTCCCCCTTCACGGCGAGAAGGGAAGACTGAAGGCCAACCTCTTTACGCAAGTCGAGGGTTCGACCGGGATCTGGACGTTGGGAGATTGTGCATTGATTCCCGATCCTTCAGGCAGCGGGTTCTGTCCTCCCACGGCACAGCATGCCATGCGCCAGGCGAAAATCACCGCACACAACATCGTGGCGTCAATCCGGGGAGAGCAGCTTAAGCCATTCGCGTTCAAAGGGCTCGGGAAGATGGGAGCCCTCGGACATAGAAGCGCCGTGGTCGAGTTGCTCGGTCGCGTCAAACAGTCCGGGTTCCTTGCATGGGTGATGTGGCGGACGGTGTATTGGTGGAAGCTGCCCGGCCTTGACCGCAAGCTCAAGGTTGGGATCGCATGGGCGTTGGACCTTCTCATTCCGCCGGAACTTGTGCAATTAAAACTCGGCGACCCTCAGGGGGTCTCCCAGGCCCATTTTGAAGCAGGCGAAGCGGTCTTCGAGCAGGGAGACCTTGGTGACAGGTTGTACATTATCCTGAAAGGTGAGGCTGAAGTGGTCCGAAGCGACAACGGCACAAACGTTGTGCTCGCCCGGCTCGTACCGGGCGAATATTTCGGCGAGATGGCGCTCCTGAACCAGAAGACGCGGGGGGCAACAGTACGATGCGTGACATCGATGGATGTTCTCGCGGTTCGGAAAGGGGAATTCAGTTCCCTGGTTGCAAACCTGCCCGATCTGCGACGGAGCTTTGAACAAGTCATGCAAAAACGCACATTGCAAACCCGGGACTTGTTACAACAGGGCGGGGAAAAACACTGAGAGAGATGAAAATTTCCTACTGGTGACCTGGGGACCTTGTAACTCTTCCTTTTTCTGCTATATTAAGTCACCCCAATCCCTGCATGCCCATGGACAAACAACTGATCCTCAAACTCATCGACGAAGTCCTCAAGGAAACGAACGCGCACACCTGTTGCCAGGATGGCGTTTGCTCGGACCACCTGTGCGTCGTCCATAACAAGGAGGGGGTTCGGAACATCGTCAGCAGCGGGGCTGACCGCATCACCGCCGGCGCGGGGGTTGGCGTCGCGGGCTTCGACACATCGCTTGCGCGGATGATCGACCACACCCTGCTGAAACCGGATGCCACCCGGCAGCAGATAGAACTTCTGTGCACCGAGGCAAAGCAGTACAGTTTCGCGAGCGTCTGTATCAACCCCTGCTATGCGAAACTCTGTGCGGAACTGCTGCGTGACACAAGCGTCAAAGTATGCACGGTCATCGGGTTCCCGCTCGGCGCAACCTCCTCGTCTGCAAAAGCCCACGAGACCACGCAGGCAATCCAGGACGGAGCACGCGAAGTGGATATGGTCATCAACGTCGGGATGTTGAAATCGGGAGAATATCAGTATGTGGAGAAAGACATCCGGGCGGTCGTGCAGGCGGCAAGAAGCCACCGCGTCCTCGTCAAGGTCATTCTCGAGACGGGATTACTGACGGATGAGGAAAAAGTGAAAGGATGCATGCTCGCCAAACGGGCCGGGGCAAACTTCGTGAAGACCTCCACGGGATTTGCCAAGGGGGGCGCCACGGTGGGTGATATCGCCCTGATGCGCAGGGTGGTCGGCTCGGCCTTGGGGGTCAAAGCATCCGGGGGAGTGCGCTCACAAGAGGAAGCGCGTGCGCTGGTTGCCAGCGGCGCCGACCGCATCGGCGCGAGCGCCAGCATCAAGATCGTGACGGGGGAACAGGAAGCCGCCCCTTCGACGTATTGAGGTACCACTCTATGACCCTTCGTTCCCTTCGAAACCATACTGCTGTTTTCCTCGCGGCCCTGTGTCTCAGCGCGTGCACTTCGTCAGACCAAGCCGGAACAACAACCGACGCCGGCGGCGTAGCGGGTCAATCTGCCGCCCGGGATTCCATGCGACTCGATTCCCTCCGGGCAAAGCGAGGAGGGTTTACTTCGAAGCAGGACACGGTGCTCGCCTCCGTAGTCAAGACCTCCCGGTATTCAAACCGAGCGATCAAGCCGGTTGAACGGCCGGAGAACCCGGCCTACACCGTCCAGGTGGGAGCCTTTGCCCGGACAACCTATGCGCTCCAGTCCCAAAAACTTGCCAAGGAGCGTTATCCGTACCTCCCGATTTTCAACTACTTTGAACCATTTGACAGGCTCTATCGGGTGCGCATTGGGAAGTTCGACTCATGGAAGGGGGCGGATTCTTTGAGGAAAGCAATGGCGCAACGGTATCCTGAGGAGTACAGCGAAGCTTGGATCAACTATATCGCAAAATGATGACTCGTGGGATATTCCTGCTGGGGGTCACCGGGGCCCTTCTGTTCGGAAGTTGCACGCCAACGGAAGAAGCCAGAAGGGATCAGGATGAACCACCCTCCAATGCGAGAAGCGAACGACGCTCTCCACTTTCCGTCTATGAATCGACCTTCAATCCGGCGGATTACGACGAGTCCGTGGAGGAAGTACTTGGTTCTCATGAAGCCCGGCGACGGACGGCTCAAGCAGAATCCGGAAGCGACAGTCTTGCCATGGAGACAGAATATTTTCAAGGTTTTCGCATCCAGATCTTCGCCACAGCCAATATCGACGAAGCGAACGCCATGAAAACAACAGCCTCTCAAATTATTACGGGCGATTCCCTCTATGTCGTTTTCGACCCGCCTGTGTACAAGGTGCGGATGGGGGATTTTATGTCTCGTCTTGAGGCCAGCAGAAAACTTTCCACACTGTTAGACAGAGGCTTCCCCGATGCCTGGGTGGTCAACGACCAGATCATCCGGCGCAAGCTGGTTCGGGTGAAACCCTAGCAGCAAAAAGAAAATCGCCGCGAGCGGCGGAGTAATTCCTTCAGCAGAGAAAAAAAACCCACGGTTTTCCGTGGGCTTGTTGACTCGACAGCACCAGCCAACACCTCTTTCTCGCGACCTTCACTCACGCTGCGCCGGGGTTGCCGCCTGCGCTTCCGGTTAAACCACTCCCTCGTACATCTTTTCGATCACCGTGGAGTATTTCTGCTCCACCACTTTCCGTTTTACTTTCATCGTCGGCGTTATCTCTCCGTTCTCGACAGTCAACGCATGGGGAAGCAGCTCGAACCGGCGGACCCGTTCGAAACTGGGGAGATCCTTCTGGAGCGACTGAATCTCCTGTTCGTAGAGTTTCCTGATCTCACCCCGCTGCGCAAGGTCGGTCTCCGCAGAAAACGAAATGCCGACGCTCTTCGCGTATTCTTTCAGATTTTCGTATTCGGGGACGATCAAGGCCGTCAGGAACATCCTCCCATCCCCGATCAGGACGAACTGATCGATGTACTTGCTGGTGAGGAAGAGGCTTTCGATCGGCTGCGGAGCAATGTTCTTCCCGCCCGAACTGACGAAAAGGTGCTTTTTCCGGTCGGTGATCATCAAATGCCCCTTCGCATCGTACCTCCCGATATCCCCCGTATGGAACCATCCCTGGGGATCGATCGCTTCCGCCGTTGCCGCGGGATTATTGTAGTATCCCTTCATGATGTTCGGCCCGCGGCCAAGGATCTCCCCGTCGTCCGCGATCTTGATTTCCACCCCCGGGATCGGCTTCCCGACCGTCCCGAAATTATAATCATCCAGCCGGTTGGCGGTCAGGACGGGGGAGGTTTCAGTCAATCCGTATCCTTCTATAATAATGATCCCCATCGCTTCGAAGAACTCTCCCAGCTCTCTCGGCAGAGCTGCGCCGCCGGAAACAAAGAAACGGATGCGGCCTCCCGTTCGATTCTTGAGTTTGTGGTACACCAATTTTTCAGCCAGCACATGCTGCGCTTTCAGGAAGGGGGGAACGGAACCCGACCGGAGGGCTCGTGCGTACCGCCTCCCCACCGACACCCCCCAGTGGAAGATTTTTTGGCGGAGTGGCGGGCTGGCATCCACTTGCTTCATCACGCGGCTGTGAATGCGTTCAAAGAGCCGCGGAACCGTGGTGACGATTGTGGGCTTGACCTCCAGGAGATTATCGCGCACGGTTTCCACGCTCTCCGCGTATGCCACCGTTGCTCCGCACGCCATGGCGGTATAGTATCCGGCCATGCGTTCAAACGAGTGACAGAGAGGGAGAAACGAGAGCAGCACATCCTTGTCGGTAAACGGGATGGTCGCGGCCGCGGCCTTTATGTTGGAGACAAGGTTGTGATGGGTCAGCATGACCCCTTTCGGGTTTCCCGTGGTGCCGGAGGTATAGATAATGGTGAGAAGGTCGTCCGGCTTTGGTGCCGCGAGCAATTCCCGGAAATATGTCGGGTGCGTTTTTTCAAATTCCTCCCCGAGACGGTACACGTCGCTGAACCCATAGGTCCCGGCCTCGTTTTCGTCTGTTTTCAGGTTCATCATCACGGTGGAGCGGAGGGTCGGGACTTCTTTTTGGATCTTGGCAACCTTGGCACGCTGGAAGGGGTTGGAGACAATCGCGAGTTTAATCTCGGCATCGTTGAAAATGAACTCGATCTGCTTTGGAGTCAGAGTCGGGTAAATGGGGACCCCGACGGCACCCAAGCAAACGATCGCCATATCGGCGATGATCCATTCCGGCCTGTTCTCCGCAATGATCGCCACATGATCATGTTTGGTAATACCGAGGGAGGCGAGGCCGAGCGCGAACCGCTCGACGTTGCGGCGGTACTCGGGGAAGCTGATGGGCTGATACTGTTTTTCCACTTTGTGCAACAACATCGGCCGCTGGTCGGCAGCAAAACGTTTCATCACTCCGTCGAACATCTCCGCGATCGTTGAAAATTCTACGGCAACGGGCATGGACGAGGCTCCTGGGTCGTGGGTCGGTGTAATGTTCGGGACAAATTAAACGAACGCTTGCCGTAGATGCAAGAGCAAAGAAGGCTTCGGATTCCTAATTGGTTACCGTCCGAGCCTTGGGGAACGATATACTTTGAAATTAAATTATTAGGATTACAAATCATATCCCCCTCCGCTCCCGCACTTCCAACCCCCAACCGTCATGTGTGAACCGGAAGGAGATTCACGTCACTATTTAGACTTCCTAAGGATTTTCGGCCCCTTCTTGGAACAAGTTCAACCTTATGTCAAGTTAAATTATACCCAATATTCTCCTCTCCTAAATTTTAACTTGACAAAGCTTCCGCAACCGCTTATATTCACA
>JACPUH010000098.1 GCA_016192345.1 Ignavibacteriales bacterium
GAACGGGGCGTCCGTATTGCCGACGTGCGAACGGGCTCCGGATTGCGGTTCCAGGTTTCGCTGGATCGCGGCATGGATCTCTCTCTTGCGGAATATAAAGGGATGCCCCTTGCATGGAGATCTGCACAGGGGGATGTCCACCCGTCGTTCTATGATCCCCATGGATCCGGTTGGGCGCGGTCGTTTCCCGGCGGACTCATGACGGGTTGCGGCATAACCCATGCCGGAAGACCATGCGTCGATGAAGGAGAGGCACTCGGTATGCATGGCCGACTCTCCAATATTCCCGCAACGAACGTTTCCCACGCGACGGAATGGAAGGGGGATCGCTGTTTCTTCCGCGTCAAAGGCGAGATGCGTGAGACCTCGCTCTTCAAGGATCAACTGCTGCTTCAAAGGGTGATTGAAACCGAGCTTGGTGTTTCCACGATAACGTTCCATGACACGGTGCTCAACGAAGGGATAAAACGTTCCCCCCTCATGATGTTGTATCACATCAACACCGGATGGCCGTTGGTTGATGAAGGGACCGCACTCTTGCTCAATGCAAATCTGACCAAGCCCAGAGATGCGGCCGCGGAAAAGGGGATCGACACCGCAAGAAAAATGACGGGCCCCATTCCCGACTATCAAGAGCAGGTCTTTTTTCATGATCTCGAGCCGGATGCTGCGGGGAATGCCAACGTCCTTCTTGCGAACAGGAAGCTGCACACAGGGCTCTTTGTCCGGTTCCGGATGCGTGAACTGCCACGGTTCGTTCAATGGAAAATGATGGGGGAGGGGACTTACGTTCTGGGTCTTGAGCCGGCCAATTGCTGGACGCAAGGCCGGGTCAAGGAACGGGAACGCGGGACACTCCAATTCCTCGACCCCGGGGAACGTCGCGAGTTTTTCCTCCAGATTGGAATTCTTGAGGGGAGGGATTCCCTGGATCAGTTTATCCAACAGCATCAATTGACATGAAGAATCACGAGGTACACATGGCGCAAGCCGGTATTGCCAATCACGGCAGGACGATCCTGAATGCCATCCGCGATTCAGGCAATCTCAAGCTTGTGTCATGTTTCGATATTCATGGGGCGGCAAACGAGGGAGTTGCGAGGGAGTTTGGCGCCCGCCCCGCCTCAAACTTTGAGGAGTTAGTAGGCAATCCCGATGTTGAGGCGATCGCTCTTGTGACACCCAACCACCTGCATGCCGCCCAACTTCGGACGGCGGCAGCCGCGGGTAAACATGTCTTTGTGGAAAAGCCGATTGCCAATACTGTCGCCGAGGCCAGGGAAATGATCGACTTGATGCGCTCGGCCGGATTAGTTCTGATGACGGGGCATAACACGCGTCGCAGGAGAGTCTTTCGGCGGGCGAAGCTCCTGTTGCAAGAGGGGGTGCTTGGTAAAATCGTTGCAGTGGAGGCCAACCTTTCGCGGCCCGCCGGCTTGCAGCCGGGGTTGCCTGCCTGGAAAGCCGATCCGTCGAAATGTGCCCTGCTCCCGATGATGCAGCTCGGCATTCACTTTATCGATACCATCAGCTATTTGCTCCAACCGGTTCAGCGGGTGAGCTGTTTTGCCGCAAACACCTTGATGCCGGGCTCGGTGTTTGATTCGACCGCCGCGATCCTTCAGCTGGAGTCGGGGATCCCGGTTTCTCTGACATCATACTATGTTTCCGCGGATGCGTATTTTCTCCGCATCTATGGTACCGAGGGAACACTCCATTGCTTTCCGACGAGGATGAAACTGGAACTTCTCCGCAACGGCGAGTTGGCTGAAACGCGGGAGGAGGATTTCAGTGCAGAGGGATCGGAAAGTTATATCCTGCAAATGCGGGAGTTTGGGGAGTGTGTTCGAAGCGGGAAAACCCCCGAAACAGGGGGTGAAGAAGGCATCCGGGCCCTTGCTGTGATCGAAGCCATGGTAGCCTCGGTTACAAAACGCTCTGTTGTCGAGGTTGATGAGATTCTGAAGACATGATCAGCCGTCCCTAGTTCCGTGACGGTCTGTTGTGCAATCCATCCACTACTCCATAGAGAAGGCACCATGAAACCTTCCCGCCGTGAATTTCTGAATGTTGCCGCATTGGGCGCAGCCGGTCTTGCGGTCAATCCGTGGCACCTTCTTGAGCGCCCACAGCAACCCTTCGTGCAACCATCTACGAAAGGTTTATTGTTCGATCGGAGTGAACTCGAGCGCATCCGGGAGACGACGAAACATCCGCGGTTTAGCCCCTATTGGAATTCTCTGGTCGGTGCGGATCTCGCGGCGGATATGCGGTTCCTGGAAAAAGAACTCCGTTTGAACAACCATGTGGCCGATATGATTAAGGCCAGGGTGATATTGGAACGGAGCTCCTTTGTCTACGCGATCTCGGGCGATGTCAAACACCGCGATGTTGCACAACTTGCCATTAACCGGATTCTCGAATATAAGCGGTGGGACTATTTTCTCGAAGCCGGCGAACACACCATCGGTCTCCAGCGCGCGCCGGAGGCGACCATTGCCATGAGCTTTGCCCTCGAGTGGATGGACGATGTGTTGAGCGACGACACGAAAAGGGAAATGGAGAAACAGATCGCGGAGAAAGGGGCCCCCGCGTGCTACCGTACACTGTTCGGCATGCGGCACCCGGACCGCGTGCGCGGATGGGGCTTTGACCCCGAGGACGATTACCCGTTCCGCTTCAATTTGAGCCGCTGGCCCTTTATCCTGAATTCAACGAACCTGAAAACGATCCCGATCTGCGGACTCGGTATCGCGGGATGTTTACTCTATGGCAAGCACCCACAGGCGCAACGCTGGCTCGATATGGCAATTCAAAGTGCACGCGCTTTTGCGCCGATGTTCGGCTCGGACGGCAGCTACGATGAAGGGGTAAGCTATTGGGGGTACACGGCGCTTCACATGACCATGTTCCTTGAAGCGTACTACCGGAAACTTGGAGTCGACGAGCGATCGTTGATCAACAATCCCGGCACGGTACGCTACGGTCTCCAAATGTCAATGCCGACGGTTGGCAAACCGGCGGATTGCGTCAACTTTGGTGATGCAAGCATCGTGGGGGATGTTTCCGTGGCCGCCTGGGTCGCCCGCAAGCACCGTGACCCGATTGCCCAGTATGTCGCAACGCAAGTTGGTGAGATCAGAAGCCATTTCGCGTTGATTTGGTTTGACCCGACCGTCAAGGCTGCAACGCCGGGGCCGGAGCTGTACGATGTCCGGTTCTCCAACGACATCGTCGTCTCGAGGACCGGGTGGGACGTCCCAAGCGCTGTCGTGGCAATGCGGAGCGGCGGACCAGCAAACCATGAGCATTCGGATCGGAACAGTGTCATCTTCAAAGCTTACGGCGAGCGGTTGCTGCACGATCCGTTCAAGGCAGCCTATTCCTACACACTTCCGCATTGGGTGTTGCGCCAGACGGAAGCCCACACTGCGGTTCTGATCGATGGAAAAGGACACCAGTACCACGACGGCAGCGAAGGGACCAACTCCTCATGGTCCGAGGCGCAGGTCGTTGAATTCAAACCTTCCCGGGATGAGTTGATCGTCACGAGCGACGCTACGGAGGCGTATCGCCTGGTGAATCCCGATGTCGATCTGGTCCGACGGACGCTGGTATTTTTGAAGCCGGACGTGGTCTTGCTGATCGACCGCATCCGTTTGAAATCGACAAAATCGAAAGTGCAACTTCGGTACCAAGTCTATAATGACGACCGTCAGGGCATGATCGAGGTGCAGGATTCCGCCTTCACGATCCGCCGCCCGCAGGCTTCGTTACAAGGATCCATCGCGGGCTCGTCGCCGGTGAAGATCACCTCCGGAAAGCATGCCGTTTCGGAGGAAATCGGCGTCTATCCTTATGTCCAGGCAGAGTCGAACGAGGCGCTGGACCACCGCTTTCTGACAGTTTGCACCGCCCAGGAAGCAAAGAAAGATCAGGGCACCGTCATCACGAAACAACAGGGAACCACCTGGACGGTTACCGTTGATCACAATAAAAGAAAGAAGACGGTCCGCATCGATCTTGCCTCGGATCTTCCTGTTATTGCCATCAGTTGATGCTTTCCGGAGGGACGGAACCGATTCGTCCTCCAAGAGAATGTTAAGAGAAATCCATGAAGCCTTCCGATAAATATTTCGAAGAAGCCTTAAAGCTCATCCCATGGGGAACGCAGACGAACGCCAAGCGCCCGTTCCCGCAATTTGACGAAACAATGCCGAAGTTCATCGTACGCGGCAAAGGATGTCGTATCTGGGATATGGAAGGGAAAGAGTACATCGACTACCGGCTGGCTCTTGGCCCGGTTACGCTTGGCTATTGCTACGAAGAGGTGGATCAAGCCGTGCGGGAACAAATGAAGAACGGCGTTCTCTTCAGCATGGCGAGCCCGATTGAACTGGAACTCGCTCGGTTGTTGCACGAGACGGTTCCGAACGCGGACATGATCCGTTTTATGAAAACCGGGGAGGACGCGAACCTCTCCAACATTCGGATCGCCCGTGCCTACACGAAGCGTGAGATGATCCTGATGAGCGGCTACCACGGGTACCCCGATTGGTTTGCCACGGAGGACAGTCCGAACAACGGCGTGCCGGAGTTTATGAAGGACTACGTCAAGGTCATTCCATGGGGGAACCTTGAGGAGGCGGAACGGCTGATCCGACTCTACCACGAACGCCTCGCGTGTGTGATCTCGATCCCCTACGATATGGGGGAGGATATCCATGGAACCTTCATCAAACATCTTCGCACGCTGACGAAGGAGTACGGGATTTTGCTGGTGATTGACGAGGTTTGGACCGGTTTCCGGCTGGCGCTGGGTGGGGCGCAGGAACTCTTCGGTGTGGATGCCGATCTTGCGAGTTACGCCAAGGCGATGGCAAACGGCTATCCGATCTCCACGTACCTCGGCAAGCGGGAATACATGCAGAGCCTCGATCATTTCAAGATGACCACGACCTATGCGGGGGAAACACTCTCCATTGCAGCAGCCATCGCCACATTGAAAATCATGAAGCGGGAAAAAGTTCATGACCATATCAATGCCATGGGGCGGAGGTTGATGGCGGGATTCAACACGATCGCCAAGGAGCTTGGCGTCGAAGGATACGCGGCGGGATTGCCCCCCTCGGCGTACCTGAAGTTCAGCACGCCGGATGCCGCCTATAATGCCCGGATGGAATACCTCTGGTTTCGCGAGCTGTTCCGCGAGGGGGTTTTCGTGATGTTGCGATGGTTCATCAGCTATTCGCATACGGAGAAAGACATCGACGAGTCGATTGAGAAAGCGAAACGGGCTCTCCGCCGTGCACTCGATGCAGAACCCGGGGAACGCAACACGGTAAAACCTTTTTACTGGTGACAACACGATCTTTCGAACGGCGGCGGAAGAATACCGTTCGTATCGACATCAAGGAGACTATGAACAACCGAACCTATATCGACAGCTACGCGATGGTCGGAAAGCGCGGACCAAAGGATGTCGAGGCGCAATGGGAAACGGAAGTGCTGCTGGAGGAAATGGAGTGGTGTGGAATCCATGGGGCGTTGATTGCCCACTCGACTGCGAAGGAGTACGATCCAAACTATGGCAACCGGATGCTGTTACGGGAACTCAAGAAAAGTTCGCGCCTCTACGGCGTTTGGACTGTCATGCCCCACCACACGGGTGAATTCCGCAAACCGAAGGATGCCGTTCAGGAGATGCTCGATCTCGGCATCCGGGTGGCAAAAATGTATCCCCGTTCGCACCGGTACCCGTTCAGTATCGATTTCTGCGGCGACCTGCTGAGGGAGCTGGAGCGAAACGAAATTCCCCTGATGGTCGAGGGGGGATACATGTACAACCCCGATATTTTCGAACCGTTCAACCAGGTTCTTCTCACCGATCTTGATGCCGCCCTGACCCGTTTCCCCAACCTGAAGGTCCTTCTCTTGGGCTCCCGCTGGGAATCGACCCGCTTCACCAATCCGTTGATGCGGAAGCATAAGAATCTTCACCTCGAACTCTCCAATCACCAGGGCAACCGGGCCATGGAATTGTTTGCAGAATGGTACGGCGTTGAACGGATCATTCTCGGAACGGGGGCGCTCGAGAAATCTCCCGGAGCGGCAAAAGCATTTGTCGATTACTGCACACTGGGGAACGACGGGAAACAAAAAATTGCTGCCGGCAACATTGCCCGGTTGATGAACCTCGACCGGCTTCCTCCTCCGTATCGTTCGAAGAAATCGGCCGATCCGATCCTCGCCCTCGCAAAAGAGGGCAAACCACTGAGGAATATTCTCGTGATCGATTCGCATGCCCATATGTCGCATGAGGGGGCTGAAGGGATCGGATTCCTGCACCAGCCGTACGGCGACGCGGCAAGCATGGTCGAACGGGCAAAGCTCATGGGGATCGACGCCATGTGTGTCAGTGGGTTCCTGGCAGTGTGGACCGATTATGAGGAGGGGAACAAGATCATCGTCGACGCAATGAAGCGTTATCCGAAGTTCTATCATGGCTATGCCGCTCTGCAACCGCAGTACGTGAAGAATTGGAAAAAGGAGTTTAAAACATGGTATGGGAAGTACCGGATGGAGGGATTGAAACCGTATCATCCGCGAACGTTTCTTCCCTACAACGACAAAGCCTGGGCGCCGTGGTATGAGTACGGAAACAGCATCAACGCGTACACCCTGATCCACCCCTCTCCCAATCTTGTCAAGGAAATGAACGATATCGCTCCCAAATATCCGAACATGTCCTTTCTCCTGGCCCATTCCGGTGCATCGTTCCCGGATGCGCGGCTCGCCATCGAAGCGGCATTGAACAACCCGAATATCTTTCTGGAGATCACGCTCACCTCGGTGACGTACCGCGTAATCGAATTTATGGTGAAGCATGTCGGAGCGGATCGTGTCCTCTTCGGGACCGACCAGCCGATGCGTGACCCGATCCCCCAATTCGGGTGGATGGCCTATTCCCACTGTACGTTCGAAGAAAAGAAAAAGATGTTCGGGTTGAACATGCAGAAGATCATCCGGCGGGTCAAAGCCAAACGGTAGGGATGGAACTGCAAACACTCATACTCGGATTTCTGGTGTCGGGAGTGTTCAACACTGGAACGGGTCAACAAGAGGCGACCGCCATCGATATCCACAACGACCGTGTCCGCGTTGTTATTGAGCAGCGGGGAACCGATGCCGTCGAACGGTACTATGCGAGGAAAGGGAACGAATGGGTACTGTTACTCGAAAGCGGCAGCGGGCTGAGACCGGATCCCTCTCTCAGGGCTAATAGTTCCGGACAGGATATTCATTTTGCGAAGGTGAGTGAGCTCCCCCCCACCAGGGACGAACAGACCATCATTCTCGACGGTGACGCCGGCCCGTTCACCCTGCGGAAGATCATTGCTTTGCGAAACACCGAGCCGTTTGTCCGGATCGACGTTCTTACGCGAGCAGACCGCAAGGTTTTGCTCACGCATGTTCTTTCCACCTACTCATTTATTCCCGAAGGGAAGCGCTATCCTGAAGCGGGTGTTCCGGAGTTTCTCTATACGCCCCAGTTGCGTCCCGAGCCGGAGCACGTCATCGCCGACCACACGTTTCGCTCGCCGGCGTTGATGATGCAGAGCGGCGGATATTTTGCGGCGTTGGTGCCCGACCTCTTCACGATTGCACAGAAACATAGGCCGTTACGGGCTATCGCCGATTTTCAGGTAAAAACGGCAGACGCACCCTTCATGTCGTTCGGTCTTCAAAACTGGGTGCCGGAACCGTACCGTTTGCGGAATTCGCATGTCTACTATACGGCGCCGGATTCCCTTTCAGCCGAACTGGAGAACTCTTCGGTTGCCTATGGATTCTACCTGTTCCTCGATGCGCAGGCGCCGCCGCGGACCGCGTATCAACGCGTTGTGCGATTCCTCTGGAAGGAGTATGGACAACGAAATATCCTGGGACCGAAAGGGCCCCAGGCAGAGCCCTTCTCCTCGTACATCAAAAAGGCGTGGTACGAGTTTGTTCCCAGGGTTGCTTTGGAGACCGAGTATCGTGGGGTTCCGGTTACCCTGTTGCGACAGGCGCGGCTCGCATGGAGCAACAAGCTGCACAAGGAGGCGGACAACGATGCATGGTTCAATGTCTGGTTCAACTCACTCCGGACGGCGTATGGAATGTATGTGCACGGAATGAGAGTTGGCGACCGCCAGCTCCAGGCGCAGGCACAAGGGGTGGTCAACCTTGCTTTGCTTGCTCCACAGCACGAGGGAATAGCTCCATCCATTTTCTATGTTGACAGTGCCGGGGGGCATTGGGTGGGGGATCAGGCATGGGGAGGAATCTCGAA
>JACPUH010000099.1 GCA_016192345.1 Ignavibacteriales bacterium
GGTGATGGATCAGACCGACGCCCAACCGGCACAGGGCAGGCTTAAAATAAACAAAGGAGAGGGAAAGTCCAAGCCTTTCTTTGTCCACAAATGAGACAGCGGCTTGAAAAAAAAAGCTCCCGGTACACGGAAGCCTTGTCTAAGACGGAAAGCCGGTGCCCCCCGGGGGGACACTCTAGCAGGGTGCTGAAAAACCTCGTTTCTTTTGTCCACGAAGTGCACCCCGCCCGCCTGCTGCCGCAGGCAGTCGGGCGGGGAAGGGACACGAAGAGACACGAAGAGGAACGGAAGTGCCGAATCTTGAGCAAGAACAAGGATCCCTTACTGATTCTTCGTGAACTTCGTGGACAAATATTCCTTTTTCCGCAGCCTGCTAGAAATAGTACAGGTATTTGATCTTGAAGACGCCGGCCCGGTCGACCACGTGCATCCGTTCCGGAAGAAGGGCGCCGGTCTGGGCGTACTCCGAACTCCGGTCCCGAACTTCATTCACGGCGAAATAGATCCAGCTCTTCGGAAGGAAATTATAGGAAAAGAGGAAGCCTATGATCACCCGCTCGAACTGCTGCGTGGATCGGACATACACATTGTCGATGTAGAGCCGGGCATTGAGGTTGTTCATGGGTGTGACGGAAATGAACGGACGGGCGTTGTACGTCACATCCTCGATCCCCCCCTCCGGATTTCCCTCCAAAAACATATTCAATGAGCTCCCCACCTCCATCACCTGCGCGGCCCGCCAATTGAACGAAGCTCCCCCCCAGGAATAGAACGCCAGATAATCACGCGCAAAATTGTACGTCCTCGAATACCCACCCCACATGCTCGCGTTCCACTTTGCCGAAGTACTGATCCAGGAGGAGAGGTTCAACTCGTAGGAGTCGAATTCCTTGTTCGAATCCTTCGATCGCCCCACAACGGCGGTGATTTCATACCCCCAGTTATTCCGGAATTGCATGTTAAAGCCGAGGACCGCAGACCGGTCCATGTAGGAGTCGACCTTCTCGTAGTTGAGGGCAGGTCCAAAGTAGAGGAGCATCTCACGGATACTCCCCTCCTCAAAATACCATCGGGGACCGGTGATTGCCGTCAGTTCCCACGTTCCACGCCAAGGGACAAAACCGACCTGGTTGATGTCGAAATCCTGACCGATGTACCGCCCGCGTACCAACGTGATCCACGTTTCGGAAAACATGGTAAACCCTGCCGACCCGCCATAATCCCCACGGTCGTTCACGAACGAGCGTGCGACCTGGTAGGCGAGTTGCCACGTCGATCCGCGGAACGCCCCGTCGATATCGAGGACGCCATAGTCATTCGTCGGCGTATGCTTCCCCACAAACAGAAGCCCGATGCTGGAATTTTCGAAGATCTGTTTTTTCACACGCGCCGAGCCAAAGGTGGCGCGTTCCTCCCTCTCCTGCACCCCATCCACCGTGTAGTCTTCCTCCCCGGTCATGGCGAGAAACCCGCCATACTCCCATTCATTGAGGCGGCCGAAGGCCTTTGTGCCGAACAGGAGCGGGACCTCAGCACCGTTCGGCAGTTGTTTCCCGATCCGCCGCGGGTAAAACAGTTCGAGCGGACGATAGAACCCCGTGTTCCGCTGACGACCCGATGGCATGAAGATTTCGTTCCCCTCGGTAAAGAACGGCCGTCGTTCTTCGAAGTACGATTCGTACCGGGAGATATTGAAGTTGAATGGGTCCGCTTCGATCTGCGCAAAGTCGGGGTTGGCCGTAAGCTGGAAGGTCAGCTTCGGGGAGGGGTTATAAAAGATATCGATTCCGGCATTCGGCTCAAAGTCGTACGAGCGATCGCCGAGATAGGTTGCCTTGGAGATGCCGACGGGATAGACCTCCAGGTTCAATCCCTTGACGGAAGGTCTGAACTGTTCGAAGAGGAGCGTCCCGAACTTCGAGATCCGTTGTCCCTCGTTGGCTTCATAAGCGCACCAGTAGATATCCTCCGTCGCCACGGGCGCCCACCGGTCGAAATCCAGACCCCATTGGGCGAGGCGTTCATCATATTGTATCGACTTGTAGGGGATTTCCATTTCGACCACATATCCCCAATCGTACACCTTCGAAGCGGCGAACCAGATCCCATCCCAGTTGTAATCGCGGTTACGTGCATCGTCCAGCAGCCGCGAATCGCTTCGCACACCGCCGGCACTCACGGCAAACTTGTAAGCCGTCCGCTTGTCGCCAAACGTGTCGATCATGAACGAAACAACGTCCCCACCGAAATCATCGAGCTTGCCGGTATTGTCCTGGATATGAACCTTGTCCTCGTAACAGATCATAAGACAGTACAGGTTTTCATCGGTGGTCAGCACTTTGGCAACGGTTTTCCGGGAAGGGTCCTTTCCTGCATACGGCTGGAGTTGAATAAAATCCGAAACCGAGTCCGCAGCCCCCCACGCCGTATCGATCGCACCGTCGATGACGATCCCAGAAGAAGTTTTCTTCAGGGTCAGGACCTTCGAAGGTGATTGCGCGACAACGGAGAGCGGAACTGCCAGCAAAAGGACCGCTATAACAAGTTTCATACCGATTCCTCGGCAATGGTTGTGGGAAGCGATGGGACTCTTGGTAGACGAAAACGGAGCCCAGAGGTTGCACGGAGGGGGGAGATTCCACCCCTCCCCACCAGCATCGTATCGGGGAATCTCAGCAACTCATCGCACCCTTGGAGGGATTTGCCCCGGGAGGGAACAAAAGACCCGGACTCGTCATGGACAAATCCGGGTCTTTCCCCTGGAACTCCAACGGCTGGGGGCAAAAGCCTTAGTACTTCACGGTGCAACCGTACGGCCTGGAGGTACTTGTGGTGACAGCTTTGCCGGCCAACACTTCATCCAAAGCGGCCTCGACAAAGTTCACCTTTTCCGATTTGTTCCCGCGCGGGTCGTCATCAATACCGCCGTTGTAGACCAGGATCCCTTTTGCATCGATGATGTACATGTGAGGGGTGGTCTTGGCTTCGAACATCTTTCCCACGGTCCCATCCGTATCCATCAGCATGGCATCCTGATCGGCTTTCCACGCCTTGTATTTTTCCGACAGGGCGCTTGGCTCGAGGTAATCCTGGTGCGATTGGCTGGTTGAATTCACGCTCAACCATACCACTTTATCGGTGTACTTTTTCTGGACCTTTGTCATGATTCCTTCGCGGTAGACCCTTTGAACGAACGGGCAGTTGGGATTGGTCCATTCCAACACAACCACCTTCCCTTTGAAATCCGCGAGGCTGACCGTGTTGCCATTAAGATCGGTGAGCGAGAATGCCGGCGCAGCCTTCCCCACTTCCGCCACCGGTTCGTTAGCGATCGGACCGAACGCGCCATACATCAACACGATGCCGGACGCAAGAGCGAGAAGAATCGTCGTGGTGAGAAATGATCTTTTCTTCATAACGTACCCTCCTGAGATTAAGTGATTGATTGAAAACGAATGCAGAGTATCATTGAGAGAAAACCACCGTACACTCATACGCCTTGCCGCCGGCGACCAGCACCCCGCTGATCGATGGAATGGCTTCCCCTTCCGTGTAGGGAGCGAGTTCGAAGGATACCCTTCCTTGTTCCACCGTAACGGATTTATAATCAATCGTGGCGTTGTCGAGCCCGTGTGGATAAAAGTCTGTCACCTCGCCCGCCCGATCCCCCTGGATCGTGAATGAAACCGCCCGCTTGCCGGGTCTCCCTGTCACTGTCGGTTTCGTGATCCAAAGACCCCCCGATGCCAGCGGAAGAGGAAGCAGATCGCTCCATTTCTCCAGAAGTTGCCGCGTCTCCGCAAGGGGGATTCCATGACCCGCTGAGGGGCTGAGGTTCACCTCGGCTCCCCCGCGCACACAACTTTCCCTGCAAACGAGCCAATCGAGCTTTGCCTTGAGAGCGGGGACTGAAGCCGGAGATTTTCCTCCAGGACGAATCTCGACGAACAGAACCAGCTCTATCTTGTAGCCGTACGCGATCAGGTCGTCGTAGACGAACTTCGACGGTGTTGGAAACTGAAGCTGACCCGCTGTGTAGCCATCCGGAAGAGTCCAGGAGACTGCAACGGGCAATCCCGCGTCCCCCGGATTTTTCCAGTAGAGATACCAGCCCTGCTCCATGGTAAATTTGAGACCGACGAGAAAGGGTTTTGTAAAATCGCCCGCCGCCGTTATAAGCTCGGCGTGCACAATCTGTTTTCCGCCAATCACCTGCCCTTCCAGCCGCTCCGGAAGCGGGACAAGGAGGAGAACGGTCAGGACACCTGCATACCAACGAACGATTGTGAGCGAATTTCCCATGATCCTTATAGTCACAAATTCATAACCGAAGAGATAGTGCCAACGCCCTCATGGTGCGAGGGGTTCCCGATTCACAACTGGAGATATAACGGCTGATCGGACAAAAGGTTGTGCAAAAATAATGATTTCTGTGGGAAAGAAAAACAGAATCGGGATGAAGTGATGCAAAGAAGCGACGAAATCCGGAGGTTTGGCAGGGCCCGGATGGGGAGCCCGTTTCAACCGTTCGATAAGGAAATGGAATCCAAATCCCCCACTTTTTTCGTATCTTCAAGTGGCTTTTACCACTCGCTTTCCATGTCCTATCCCGAATTTCACTATACCGTTGCCTGCCGGCTTCACTCCGCCCCCGAGGAACTGTGGCCCATCGTCTCGGACACCAACCGGTTTAACTTCGACACGGGGTTGTCGTCGGTGGAGGAACTCCGGGACATGTCGACCCTGACGAATGCCCGCCGTCGCCTGAAGATCGAATTCCTCAGAATCCCGATCATCTGGGAGGAACAGCCCTTCGAATGGGTACAACCGTACCGGTTCGGAGTCAGACGAGTGTTCAAAACCGGACCGGTGGGGGAAGTCCGTGTGCTTGCACAATTACAGCCAGGAGCATCAGGGGGGACAACGCTGACATACGATGTTTGGGCCCGACCAAGACTGGCCCTGGGCCTGATCTCGATCCCCATGGTGATCGGATTCACCAGCATGCGCCGCGTCCGGAAAGTGTTCCCTTCCTACGACGAACTGGTCCGACAGGGAAAAGGCCTTATGCCGGAAGCAGTACGTGAACGACTCTCAGGAAACGGGGTCCGCCGGCTGCAGACGGCACTCAAGGCGCTCCAGGATCAGTCATTCTCCGGAGAACTCCTTGAACGTTTGAGGGATCTGATCGCCACCGGCGACGACTTTACCCTTTCCCGCATCCGACCCTATGTGATGGCCGATTTTTGGGAGGTCGACCGGCGGGAAACGTTGAACCTTTTCTTTGCCGCAACCCGTTCCGGGTTGTTTGAATTGCGATGGGACATACTCTGCCCCGCGTGCCGCAACAGTGTCCAATCCTTCTCCACGCTCTCCGATGCAAAACCGGAAACACATTGCGACACATGCCAGATCGATTTCCGGGCGAACTTCGACGCGTATGTGGAGCTCAGCTTCCGGATCAGTCCATCGATCCGGACCGTTCGCGACACCGTGTATTGCGTCGGCGGACCGCAGGTCACTCCTCATATCGTCGCCCAGCAGTTACTCCCGGAGGGGGACGAACGGACGATCAGTCCGCTCCTTGAACCGGGACGGTACCGTTTGCGCTCTCCCGGCGTCCCCGGCTCCCTCCCTCTTCTCGTCGATGAACAAACAGGAAGGCAGGCTATAGCGATCCCGCTCGGTCCGGCCGGGTGGCCGCCCGAGGAACTTCCGATCACGACACATCCAGAGTTGCAGTTCAGGAATGAACGGGGGGAGGAAACGCTCTTCGTTCTGGAGCGGACCGCCTGGACCGACCAGGCATTGACCGCCGCCGAGGTGACCGCGATGCCGATGTTCCGCGACCTTTTCTCGCGGGAGGTCCTGCGGCCCAACGAACAGATCTCCGTGGGAACGCTGACCGTCATGTTCACCGACCTGTGCCGGTCCACGGCGCTCTACCACGAGATCGGCGACGCGCCGGCGTTCGGGATCGTGATGGACCACCTGGAGATCATGAAAGGACTTGTGGCCAAGCACGACGGGGCGTTCGTGAAAGCCATGGGGGATGGGACTCTTTCCGTCTTCCGCAATCCGCTGAACGCCCTTCGCGCGGCAGAGGAGGCGCACAGCACCCTGGGGGTGCGGGACTCGGAGAACAGGCCCTTGATGGTCAAGGTGGGTATTCACACCGGGCCTTGCATCATCATCAACCAGAACGACCGACTCGATTATTTCGGATCGACGGTGAACATCGCCGCGCGCCTTGAATCGCTTTCTCACGGAAACGACATGGTCATTTCATCGCAAGTGTATGCCGACCCGGAAGTTTTCGATTGGCTCCCCCTCGCCCCCTGGACGCTCCACCACACCGAAACCATGTTAAAAGGATTTGGGGAAAAATCGTTCCCGGTCCTGAGACTCACTCACCGTTCCATCGATTCCTGAACCTCTCCGGTTCTCAAGGATCAGGAGGGGAGGCAGACTCACTTCAAGAGCACGATTTTCCTCGAAGCAATTCTCCCCTTCACTTCCAACCGGACGAAGTAGATCCCGGACGCTAATCCGGTTCCATCGAAGTCAACCCGATGCGTGGTTCCGGCCGCTGCCTCGCCGTCAAAAAGCAACCTCACCTCCCGTCCGAACAGGTCAAGGACCCTGAGAATTGCCCTGCCCCGTCCCGCCAAGGAAAATTCGAGCCTCGTCGCCGGATTGAACGGGTTGGGATAGTTCTGGTGAAGAGCGAAGTTTGCCGGCACCACATCCTCTCTGGGAACATCAACAAGGCTTTCCCTCATGAGTAACCGTGTTGCCTGGGCCGTTACAATACCGATGTCCGGTTCGGTCGAGCTGCAGCGGACCTCAAACCAGTACCCCTCCTGCGTGAGATAATGGAATGTGAGATCAGCCGTCCCTCCCGGCTGATCCCTGGCAACGAGTCGAAGGCATGGAACATCGCGACCCGGAAGCCGAAGGGTTCCATACCCGTCGAAATGAAAAGTTTGATTCGTGATCCGCGAGTCGGTCTTGATCACCTGACTCCCGACATAGGTCGTCTCCCGGTGTTCGTACGATTGACTCCATGTTCTTCCCAGAACCCCCGGGAAGATTGTGAGGATCGGTGGAGGAAGAAGATGTTGAACAAGTTGTGAATCTGCGGAGATCTCGACAACGCCGATCATGAGAAGTGTGTCCCCTCTGAACAGTAACACCGGGTTATCATCCAGTTCGGTTGAAGACTCCCCGAAACTGAAACCGGCCGCATCATATCTCGACGCAAGAGAAGGGGCATCGGGAACGCGATAGATGAACGGATGCCCGAGATACGGGAGGGAAAGAGAGGAGAAATCATAGATGTTCGGTCCCCCTTTGTTTCCGACATTGACCGGGAGGGGCCCATCCGTTCCCCGTACGTGCATCCGCGATCCCACCTTGAAGATATCTTCAAAATGGGATTTGGTCACGGTAATTTGGGCGATGACAGGACGCTCCGAAATAGACAGAGCAAGGAACACCAGCGGGATAACCAGACGAGAGACAAGAGAATTTGTTTTCATGGCAGGACATCATCCTTTGCTTGTTGGTGACTGCCAAACAGTACTGTTCCGTCTCCTGAAAGTCAAAGAAACATCCCCGCATAATTTTTCACTCGGTGTCAAAAATGACAATCCATGGTCGCAAGCTGTGGTTGGAAAAACAATCGGGGAACAAGCGGGGTCACAGGGTTAGCAGAGAACAGATGAAGGTGAACCGGGAATGAGAATCATGAGTTCTACAAGGAAGTGAAACACCCTCTTGGATGAATTTATTATGCCGGAAGGGCTTTGATGAATTCCCTGACCGCGGTGGCATCAACCTGCGGAGGGTTTGGGCCGAACAACCGGACTGCCTTGCCGACGGACACCGAACGCTTTATGACGGGAGAAAGGATGTGGATATCCCGAAGACCGGTCTCGCCGACAATCCTTCGCACATTTGCGGCCGTCACACCTGCACCGGACATGATCGTCACCCTTCCTTTGGAACGGGTCACAAGCCCCCCGATCACGGAAAGCCCTTCCTCCACGGTCGGCGCAGCTCCGGAGGTCAGGATGCGGTCGAAGCCGAGGTCGGCAAGGATCTCCAAGGATTCGAATGGATCGCGGGAAACATCGATGGCGCGATGGCACGTGACCTCCATCGGACGCGCCAGCTTCACCAACTCGCCCATCCGCTCACGATCGATCGTATCGTCCGGGCGAAGGATCCCGAACACCACCCCGTCCGCTTTCAATTGTTTTGCCAGGAGGATATCCCGTTTCATCGTCTCAAACTCTTCTTCCGAGTAGCAAAAATCTCCGCCGCGCGGGCGGATCATCACGTGCAGTCCGATCGAAATCCTTCTGCGGGTTTCTTCGACGGTCCCCGCACTCGGGGTTGTCCCGCCTGCAGCAAGATCATCACACAGTTCCACACGCTGCGCGCCCCCTTCCTGGGACGCAACAGCGGATAAGACTGAATCAATGCATATCTCCAGGATTATAGGGGGACGACTCATGGCTTGGCCTTTGTCATGTTCAGAGATGATACAATCGTCCCGTCCCTTCGATCCACAAAGAAGAGAACCGGGCGTTGTGCAGGGACCGTTACCGTGATTCCGGTTTGCGTCTCGCCATCGGTCAACTGCACCCGGGCATCTCCATCCCGCTCCGAAACCATGGCGTACAGGATAGTCTCGTCGTACACCGTCGGAATAATAAGGACGGAAGGATCATCATGTTCGAGTCGGAACACTGGGGCGATGCCCGCCTCCCGTAATGCAAGCTTGTACAACTCGACACTCGCTTCAACACTTTCGGAAACCTCAACCGGGAGTGGAGACCAGAGGAGTTTTCCTTTCCCCACGGGGATCACGTGAACCGTTTGCACGGGATCTCCTGCGACAACCGCTTTTTCCATGCGCTGAATCTTCTCCCCGCGGAAGCTGAGCCGGAATTCCCGTCCTTCGATTGAAAGGAACTCCTCCTGCGCCACCGGTTTCGATGAAACTTCAAAGCCGAACTCTTTTGTTCGTTCCCTGGGGAGCCAGTAGGGATCGGTGTTGATGATGCCGCTGATGACGACGACAGCCCCCTCCTCGGCAAGACGTACCAACGCGCTCCACGCCTCGTCATGGAGCGTGCGGGGAGATGGGACAATGAGCAGCCGCGACCTGGTCCGAAGGTTCTTGATCCGATACTCAGAGCAGGCTCGCATTGGTGTGCGGAGGTGGTAGTACATGGCCCTGACACACCGGCGCGTCGCTTCCGTCGCGAAATTCCGTGTGGAGAACATCTGGGAGTGGGGGATAACCATCAGCACGTCTTCGGTCCGGCGTCCTTGCATACGCCCTGCATTGGCAGAAAACCACCGGGCAAAGGTTTTCACCGACTCGAGCTCCGGCTTCGCCGAGCCATCGGCCCGATGCAGCCCAATGGCCGCCTCGTTGTCGGAGTCCATGTAGGGATTTGTATTCCAGATCCATTCGATGAAGCCTGCCCCGCCGACGCCCAGGGAGATGGCGAGCTTCCGTTCCAGGAGGTTTCGCGCCTCCTCCTCCGTCCGCCAGGCGCTTCCATCCATCTTCTCATAAAACATGATCCCCGTCTCTTCTACGAGGAGCGGTTTCCCCTCCACCCTGCTCATCACGCTATCCCAAACCAGATCGTCATTGAACCACCAATTGTGGATCGAGTGAAAATCGACCGCATCGCCGAAGAATTGCGGGCTCGGACGTTCGTACGTCCCTCCCTCATCCTGTCCCACGGTGATCAACTGCCGTGTGTTCCCGTTGCTCTTCACGGCCGCGGTCATTTCTTTCACCCAGTTCGCAAACATCGCCTGCGCGAAAAGACGGAAGTCGATCGCCTTGATCGGCCTGAACTCCCTGAACGCATGGGCGTCGTTGAACTCCTCGAGCCGTGGGGGTGAAAGTGACTCCCCCTCCATGGAGCGATATCGTTCCCGAAGGTTCGCGTTTCGATCCTCTTCGGAGATTCCGGGAAATTGCTCCTGAAGCCACTTGTCCCATGCAGCCCTTTCAAACCGGTCGTAGTTCGGCCGGGTCTGCCACAGGCTCGCCGGCGAGCAGAAGGAGGGTTCGTTGATATAATCCCACATGAGATCGTTCACTCCAGCGTAGCGGCGCGCGATTACGGAGACGAATTCCTTTTGAGCGTTGACCGAACGAGGGTCGAGATACACGTTCTCCCCTCCCCACGCTTCGGGGAGAAAGGCAAACAAGGTGAAGATGACCGGAATGTCGTGCTTCCTCGCTGTCAGGATAAACGCGTCGAGTGCCCGAAGGGTCGCCTCGTTGGGAGCTCCGGCGTCCAGCATCATGGTTTTCCATCCGGTCCAGATTCCGGTGCGAACCATGTTGATGCCGGCCTTCTTCATCGCCGAGAACTCTTCATCCCAGCGATGCGGGTTCGGTTCGATCAGGAATTTGCGGTGGACATCGGAGGTCATAAAGCTTGTCCCCGTGACGGGATAGGTCTTGCCGCCGCGCCGGAAATAGGTTTCATCCACCGTTAAGGGGATTCCCCCTTCCATCCTCTTCCGGTCATAGATCCAGAATCCAGTCGTTGCATGAAGGGTCTTTCGCCTCTCCCCCGGCATCGATGCGATCGTCACGCGGGCGCGGACATGATACAATCCGGGCCGGAGGGCGTTTTTTCCTCCAGCGGTCATCGTCATTCCACCGAGCGCAAGCGTCCCTTTGCCGTGGAGGTCCAGCGAGAGTCGTTCAACCGTCCCACCCCGTTCATCGGTCACTTCGAGAACACATTCCTCTCCGAGGAGTTCTTCAATCCTGCCCCCCGGCCTCCGGACAGAAACGGCAAACGAAGGGACCTCTCCCTCTTTATAACATGCGAACGATGGGCGGACAAGGAGTTCTGCCACTCCCTCCAACGCAATCTCCACCGCCGCTCTTATCATTTCCTTTGTGATCCTCCCGTTATGATTCGCGAGGACCCATCGTCCTCCTGCCCCCTCCCCCAACAACCGGTCGATGCAAACGAGAGGCGCCACGACGCTGCTCCCATCGCCGGCTACACCGTTCAATAACGGCTTGATCACTGCATCGCGCGGGCCTGAACTTCCGTCCTCTAAAGGAAAATCCTTGCTTGATGTAAAGCGAACGTACAAGGCATACAGCTCCCCCGCACTGAAACTCTGCGCCACGGCACGGAGTGACTCGGAAGGGGTTGCAGCCTGGTACCGGGTAACGATCGAGGGGAAAACAGGAAAGGCCTGCGTGATACCAAGCGACTTGTGATAGACAGTCTGGCGTGTTTCTTTTCTCCAGACACTTCCCTGACGGACGACAGGGACGGAGAACGGGACACCGCCAAGGTTCACCCAGCACCCACCGCTCAACAGGTACCGGCGGATAACCGGCCAGGCCTCCTTCGGGAAAGCGGAACCATACGGCATAATAAAGAGGTCGAAGGAATCCGGGGAGAGGCGGCCCGCAAGTTCGCGGACATTCAGGAAGGTTGTCTCGAATCCGTTCAAGCCTTCCGCGATCACTGTTCGCTCAACGCCAGGGCTTTGTGCAACGGGGAACGATTCATCAGAAAAGATTGCAACTCTCACATTTGCAGGCGGATCCGGGAACGCTTGCGTTGTGAGCCAGGGAAGGGTCTCAAAGGCTCCGGCGACCGCGAGACCTCCTGTTGTCCTGATAAACCGTCGACGATCCATGTTCAACCTTTGCTCAGATATTCAACCACGGGTCAGGGGTCAACTGTTCCCTGTTTACAGTTTACTGGTTACTCCCGACACGCTTTACCCGCGATGCAACCCTTCGAGCCGTTTCAACTCTTCCCTCAATTCCCCGACCGTCTCCTCGGCAATCTTCTTCTCTCCCGAGAGCTTGACGATCGGGAGGAGCACTCCGCACAGGAGAATAGGGAGAAGAACGTAGAGCGGGTCCATGATGATATTATGCTGGCCGAGAAGCCACCGGGTGAACCAGACGAACCCTGCGCTGAGCAGGATGGAGCTGATGAAAAGGACCCAACCCCGTGTCGCGTAACCCAACCCCGCCATGATCGCGACAGCCAGGAAGATCAGCAGGAGATTCCATTCATCCATCAGGGTGACGTAGCTGTTTGTAACAACCGCGTTGAGGATTTGCTGGTAGACTTGTCCGGGCGAAGGAAAGACGAAGGGGTCGTCCCCCATCCCAGGCCAATCAAGGATGACAATTTTGTTTTTATAGGTCTTCCAGCCGGCTTCCAGGGAGGGGTTCTTTTCATTTCTCCTGAACGTCGAGACCATATATTGCAGAGAGTCTATTTCGGGGGAAACAACAGCGAACACACTGTAGGCAGGTCGAGGCAGCGGGACCCGTTTCACGTAGACATAGCCGTTGGTGGACAGGGGGATGGTGTGCGAGCCGAACCGCACCCGGTACGAACCTTGTTGAATTTCCAAATCATCGGGATACCCGAAATGC
Source organism: Ignavibacteriales bacterium (assembly GCA_016192345.1). GTDB lineage: Bacteria > Bacteroidota > Ignavibacteria > UBA10030 > UBA10030 > UBA6688. The sequence goes on from JACPUH010000099.1 coordinate 12,470, forward strand.
CGCTTGAGCAGTTGGAGAGAAGCGTCCGGAACCGGTTCGCCGCGGTTGGACTCCCGGTACTGTGTCGGCAGAAACCGATAGATGGTCCCCAATACCTCAAACCGTGCGGACAAAACTCCCCAGAAGAGATCGATGTGATGGAACACAGGGTGCCTCACCCACCAATTCTTCGGATTGTCGAGCATCCGGGCTCCTGCCGGAGAAGAGGTCGAGAGTTCCCTCAGCCTCATACCGAACACGACAATCCCGCTTTTCTGAAGCTCTTCGATCTGTTCCTTGACCTTTGGGATCCAAGGCATATCGACAGGCAGGGGAATAAGGACACCCTTGGCCCCTGCTTTCTTCAAATCCCCGACGATGCTCACACAATGCCTGAGATAGTCCGCCGGCGGAAGAGGAGCCCAGAGGGAAAATAACACGAACGGGTAATCGGGATCCTCAGCCGGCGCCCCCCGAAAGCTTCGCGTATCCAGGGGAAGATCGAGGAGCCTCAGCTCGAAAGATTGAAGCAGCCGCAACCCCATGACCGTCGCCGAGAGGGAGAAGATGAGCATGCTCCAGAGCATGAAGCGTGGGGCGAGGGATGTTTTCATGAGAAATTTTGGGAATGCCTGCTAGAGAATATGCTAAGGCTCGGACTCCACTCCGCCGGAGGCCGCCAGCGGCCTACAAACTAAAGGATGCGACAGCATCCTCCTAATAGGATATGCGCCATACAAACTTGATACGCGTTAGCGTGCGACTATTTGGATCTGAGGAAGGAGTAGGTGTGTCATCAGAGAATGTGTTAAGGCCCTGACTCCACTCCCCCCGCTTAAGCATAGTTAAGGCACCCCCCTCTCCTCAATGTGAGGAGAGGGGGGAAAAGCGCGCGGTGGTCATTTACGAATCTCAACTGAGATCTCATCCGCAAACAGCCATGCCTTGCCCCCCGCTCCCTTGTGCCAGGGGGGACAGGTTCCGACGTTCTTGCCACGAACCCGGACAAACCGGGCTGTTGCACCCTCATAGTTCCGTGAGAACTCTTTCACCATCGCACCAGCCTCTTGAGGTGGGACGGGGTTCTTCACAACTGCCGCGTGATGAAAGTCCTTCCCATCCTCCGAAAGAGCAAATTCTACTTCCACGGGAAAGAAGATCCAGGAATTATTATCCTGCAGACATCCCAATGAGACGTTCGCGATCTGTTTCTTCTCGCCCAGGTCAATAACAGCCTCGAGATCGTTCCCCTCATATCCCTGCCAGGCGCCGAGCCGGAAATCGGGTCCCCCCCGTAAGCGATCAACGAGCGCATGATCTCCCCCGCCGGTGTACTGATAACTATAAAGAGAATGAAGAGAGATTGTACCAACGCGGCTCGTCTTAAGGAATTCCGCAGTTACGACCCGGCTTGACGTTCCAGCCTTCGTCGCCATCGCATTGATGGTGGTCGTGGCAGTCAGTGTCAACGGACCCGTATAACGGGTCGATTGCTTGGACGGACTTGAGCCGTCGAGTGTATAATAGACTTTCGCTTCCGGAGTAAGAGTGGTGAGGCTTACCCGAACGGATTCTTCAAACGTGCTTCCAGGGGGAGCAACAACGGGGACACCCACAAACTCCGGCAGAGGCCTGGAACGTGGAGCGTCGTTCCATCCGGCTGCCCACGATGTATTCGGAGCCGGACCCATCACCAACCGCAACTCCCCGCCCTGTGTGAGATCGTCGTGGTTCAGAAAGTTTGCCGTGTGCGACTTACTATTGAGTGAGGCGGACTGGATGAATTTGTTTCTGTGGGAGTTTTGATCCGCACGGATGACGAACTCTTTGCCGTTTTCAAGATGGATCGTCACTTTGTCAAACAGGGGACTACCGAGAGAATAGTAAGGCAATCCCGGCGTGACGGGATAGAATCCCATGGCGCTCAGCACGTACCAGGCCGACATTTGCCCGCAGTCGTCGTTCCCGCTGAGGCCATCCGGGCGATTATGAAAGAGGGAATCGAGAATAAGCCGGACCGTCTCCTGGGTCTTCCACGGTTCGTCGGCGTAATTATAGAGGTACGCAAAATTGTGGCTTGGCTCGTTCCCCTGGGCGTACTGGCCGATGAGACCGGTAATATCCGATTGTTCTCGTCCCGTAAGATGCGATCCCCCTTTGAAAAGCGAGTCGAGTTTCATGGCAAACGACCTCTTCCCTCCCATCAACCCGATCAGGCCGTCGATATGGTGCGGGACAAAAAAGGTGTACTGCCACGCGTTCGCTTCGGTGAAATGGACGGTGACGGAGCGGGGATCGAACGGCTCCAACCATGCCCCGTTCTTCCTGGGCCGCATAAATCCGGTCGATGGATCGAACAGGTTCTTGTAGAACTGGGCCCGCTCTCCGAAGTCTTCAGCCTCTTCCTTCTTCCCCAGCAGTCGAGCCATTTCCGCAATGCACCAATCGTCATAGGCGTATTCAAGCGTTTTGGAGACGGATTCCGACTCCGCTTCGCCGGGGATCCCCCCGTGCTTCCGGTACGCCGCGAGACCGAAGTGATCGCGCATGGCGCTGTTCTTCATGGCAGCGAAGGCCCTTTCCGGGTCGAATCCACCGACCCCTTTCACGTACGCATCGAGGATCACCGGGATGGAATGGTAACCGATCATGGTCCACGTTTCGTTTGCGGCGAGTTCCCATACCGGAAGCACACCGGACTCGTCGTATTTTGCAAGCATGGACTTGACGAAATCGAGGGTCCGTTTTCGGTCGATCAGAGTCAGAAGCGGGTGCTCGGCGCGGAAGGTATCCCAGAGAGAGAAGACGGTGTACATCTCAAACCCATCGGCGCGGCGGGTCTTCCCATCCATTCCCCGGTACGAGCCGTCGACGTCGGAAAAGAGGTTGGGAGCGATCATCGCATGGTAGAGAGCCGTATAGAAGGTGGTCCGTTGCTCACGTGACCCCCCTTCGATGTCGACCTTAGCCAGCTCGGTGTTCCATGTTTCTTCGGCTTGCATGCGCACCGCATCGAAATCCCATCCCGGCGCCTCGGCCTCGAGATTTTTCCTCGCTCCCTCGATGCTGACTCCGGAGAATCCGACTTTCACAACGATCCGCTCGTTGGCAGAAGTGGCAAACCGGACAAATCCTTGTATGTTTGTCCCCTGCCCTCTCTTAACTTCCTTCCTGATCGTATCATCGACCGCAACGCCGGCGGAGGTGAACGGTTTGGAGAATCGGGCAACGAAATAGACCACCTGATCCTTCGCCCAGCCGTTGGATCGACGGAAGCCGGCGATCTCCCGGTCGCCGTTGATTTCAAGGACAGCATCGGTCACCCTGTCGGGTCCCAGTCCATGCTTCAGATCGATGATGATATTGGCTTCCGTCGATTGCGGAAAGGTATACCGATGCACTCCAACCCGACGCATGGTCGTAAGTTCGGCGCCGATGTTATAATCGTCGAGATGGACCGAGTAGAATCCGGGGGAGGCTTTTTCGGATTCATGAGTGAATCCCGAACGATAGCCCGTTTGAGTGTTGGAGACGGTTCCCGGGGTCAGCAATACCTTGCCGGTGGTCGGCATAAGGAGGATGTCCCCATAATCGGCAATGCCGGTGCCGCTGAGGTGTGTGTGGCTGAAACCGAGGATGGAGTGATCGGAATAATGATACCCGCCGCACGCGTCCCATCCCTCGACGCGCGTATCCGGACTCAACTGAACCATCCCGAACGGCAGCGTGGCGCCGGGGAAGGTGTGCCCATGGGCATCGGTACCGATAAAGGGATTGACGAAACCGGAGGGCTTTCGGCCTCCCTCCGTGCTTCGGAGGCAAAGTGGGACAGACAGAATCAGGAAGAGTAATGAGAGTCGTCGTTGCATAGGTTTCGCGCGGATAAAGGTTTCCTTCGACCTTGCTTAATCCCGGATGAAGGAAACCTTTAACTCAGTCAAATGGCAATCCAACTCCGGGAAAAAGGTTTCCTTCTACCTCGCTTAATCAGGGATGAAGGAGACCTTTAACATGCGTTTGCACCCGCTCCCAATACGCTTTTTCCAACCGTTCGTTCGCTAGAAGCTTTGTGAGCCACGCTGGGTAGCCTTTCCATAGGGCATCTTCGTTGAAGGTTACCTTCTTCCCGGATTGATCGTCGATGAAGGTAACCTTCATCTGCGCAAAGTTCGAAAACTTCCAATCTTCCGGCTCGCTCACTAACCTGGCCTTCACGGGATTCAAATGAATATATCCTGCCACATCCCAGAGTGCATCCTCAAGAACGAACTTAAACCGGAAGGGGCCCTGAAACAGATGCCCAATATGTCCGTACTTCAGATTGTATCTTTTGGCCGCAGAGGTGGCTAATGCGCCCATCATAGTTGAAAGACTTCCACCCGGGTTCTGCATTGCAATCATATGATAGTGGTTCGGCATCAAGCAATAGATCGGCACAGAAACCGAGTACCGCACCATGAGTAAATCCATCTTTTTGAGAAATGCCTCGTAATCTGACTCATCGCCGAAGATCCGCTCCCGATCATTGCCACGGTTGTAGACATGGTAGAACCGGTTGTCCTCTATGCCTTCTTTCCTGTCCAAAGTCACCCTCCGCGCGGATAAAGGTTTCCTTCAACCTTGCTTAATCTCAGATGAAGGAAACCTTTAACAACCTTCAACTCAGTTCGAAGGTAAGAGAGTTTGAAATGAATGGCAAGGTGAGGTCGGGGCGTCCGGGAACCGCAGCAGGACGGCTTAACCACCCCATCTGCCGCTCCGTCCCTTTGTGAGAGCCTTCGGGCGAATCTTCGTTGAGGATCATCGAAGCGTCCCTTACCATACTTTTCAGCATTGGGTCGTTGGAAAACAAATAGGACCCGGGTCCATAGCGTATCACCATATACTCCAAAGGATATTAACATGATGTTTCGCAAAACCCTTTTCTTCGGAATCGTCCTGACACTCGCGGTATGCAATCTCTTGTTTCCACAGGCACCGATGTTCCGCGGAGATCTGAATCACTCTGGGAACTTCAAGTCAAAAGGTCCCGAGATCTTCCGGGAGGTCCGCTGGACATTTCGCACCGACGGGCCTGTTCGCTCGACTCCGGCTGTAACGGGCGGAACTGTCTATGTCGGAAGCGGGGATGGGAACCTGTACACAATCGATTTGGCCTCCGGCAACAGGAAATGGGCCTTCGATGCGGGATCGGCAGTCCACTCAAGTCCCGCCGTCGCCGACAGAACGGTCTACTTTACCACCCGTAAAGGGGCGCTGGTCGCTCTTGACATCGGAGACGGAACACACCTGTGGAAATTCCAGATTGGAACAGACCTTCCCAACCGGTGGGCCTACGATTACTACCAATCCTCGCCGGCCGTAGTAAACGGTAGCGTGTTGGTTGGGGGCGGTGATGGGAACCTCTACTCTATCGACGCCAAAACGGGAAAAGAACGATGGAGATTCCGGGCTCCGGCACGAATCCGCAGCTCGCCGGCAGTCGATGGGGGCATTGTGGTCGTCGGGGACTTTGCCGGACATGTCTACGGCATCGACCTCTCGAGTGGAAAGCAGCTCTGGAAGTTCGATACGGAGGGAGCTTCGCTGTACACACAGGACTTCGGTTTCGACCGTTCCGCCATCGTTTCCTCCCCTTCCATCCACAATGGAGTCGTCACTGTCGGCGGTCGCGACGGGTTCCTCTATGCTCTCTCACTCAAAGACGGCAAGGAACGTTGGAGATTCAACCATGAAATCTCGTGGGTCCTTACCTCTCCGGCCATCAGCGACGGTCTGGTCTTCGCCGGAAGCTCGGACGGCCGGTTTGTTCACGCCGTGGATCATCAGACCGGCAAAGAGGTGTGGCGGGTCAAAACAAAGGGAGCTGTCTGGGGATCGCCCGCCGTCTCCGGAGATGTCGTTTACGTCGGAGACTACGAGGGGAATCTTTACGTGTTGGAAAGCAAAACGGGAAAGGAACTGAGCCGGTTCAAAACGGGAAGCCTGATTCATTCTTCCCCCGTTCCGGTGGATGGGATGGTGCTGATCGGGAGTGATGACGGCTATCTCTATGCATTGGGGGGAACGAACCGTTCGGTTTCCGCAAACCCGCAACAACCCAGAAAGGCTGTCTTCTGGGAAGCCCTTGCGGGTAATCCCTGGTTCACGTTCGGCGTAGGCGAATGGGTGCGGGACTATTTCAAAGCGAACGGCTACGAAGTGATCGACTCAAGAGGACTGAACGACTTTTTGAAAGAACAATCGGACGAAAGGGGCGCCAGCGTCATCGTCTTTGCCAACAATCGCTTCCCCTCTCCTCTTGCAGACGATACGACCACCGGCAACCCTGTTCGGAGGTATCTTGATGCCGGCGGGAAAGCGGTGCTTCTCGGCAATAATCCGGTCGCCTACATCCGTGACTCATCGGGACAGATCCAGGACATCGACTTCTCGCGCGTCGGACGCGTCTTCGGGGTTAACTATTCAGGAAGGCAGACCGATGCAATCGGCGGCTGGTTCAGCGCTCACACCACTCCCGATGGAGCACGGTGGGGACTCAAGGGGTGGTGGATGGGGATGAGTTCCATCGAACCGCGCGAGGTGACAACAGTCCTCGCCCGCGACGAGGACGGAAGAGCGGCGGCGTGGGTGAAGAACTTCGGTGGCCCGGAGGGAACGGGTTTGGTACAGCTCTGGATTCGCCGAAACGGTCCCTCGGATCTTTCCGAGGTCCTGTCGGTTGCAGAGTACGGCTTGCGGGGAAGATAACCACGGATGATACCGATTGAGAGATCAGGGATCGGACGTCAGAGATCAGTGACTTTTGGTTCGCTGGTTTCTTTCTTTTTATCTGTGTGCCATCGGTGGTAAAAACCATTTGATCTTCAAAGGAATGGGAAGTACCGCTTGGCGTTGTTATAACAAATATCCCGGATGATACCCCCAACAAGCGTAAAGTCGTCCGGGATCAAACCCCGCTCCATCTCCCCTCCGAGGATGTTACAAAGTAACCGGCGAAAGTACTCATGCCGGGGAAACGAGAGGAAGCTGCGCGAGTCCGTGAGGATCCCGACAAACTGGCTGAGCACACCCATGTTGGAAAGAGCCTCGATGTGTTTGGTCATCCCATCCATTTGGTCGAGGAACCACCAAGCCGCACCGTATTGAATCTTCCCTGCGACCGTCCCATCCTGAAAATTCCCGATCATCGTAGCGATCAGTTCATTATCCCGCGGGTTGAGGTTGTACAGGATTGTTTTAGGCAACCGGTTATTGACATCGAGCCGGTCGAGAAATTTTGCAAGCGGCCGGGCAATCTCAAAATCTCCTATGGAATCATATCCCGTATCGGGACCGAGCAACCGCCGCATCCTGGTATTGGTGTTGCGGAGGGCTCCGAGATGGAGCTGCTGCACCCATCCCCGTTCATGATCCATAAGACCGAATTCCACCATCAAAGCCGATTTATATTTCGCGATCTCAACCGGAGACAAGGTCCTCTTCTTCCGCAACCCGGCGACGATCGTGTTGAGCTCGGATTCCGTGTATTCCTCGGCGTACATCGTTTCCAGCCCATGGTCTGAAAGCCGGCACCCGAGGGAGTGGAAATGATCATGGCGGTTCCGTAATGCCGCGACGAGCGATGGGAAATCCTTGATCTCGATGTTTGCCGCTGAACCCAGGGTATCGAGATAACAATTGAACGATGCGACATCCTCGACCGCCATCGCCCTGTCGGGGCGGAAGGCCGGGATCATTTTCATCGACCCGTTCTTCCGCGCCGCGTGGGCCCTATGATGCTCCAGCGTATCGACAGGATCGTCGGTTGTGCAAACGACCTGGACGTTCATCTGCGAGAGGATCCCCTGCGTCGAGAACTCCGGGGTCTGCAGCTTGGCATTACACTGGTCCCAAACTCTCTTTGCGCTGGTTTCATCCAGCAACGTGTCCACGATGCCGAAGGGGCGTTTCAGCTCAAAATGAGTCCAGTGATATAACGGGTTCCGGATGGTCTTCGGGACCGTCCGGGCCCACATTTTGAATTTTTCCCAATCGCCCGCCGATCCCGTGATGTACCGCTCGTCCACACCGCATGCTCGCATGGCTCTCCACTTGTAATGATCGCCGGCCAGCCAGATCTGCGTCATGGTGTCGAACCTCCGGTCCGTGGCAATTTCCTCGGAGGAAAGGTGACAGTGATAGTCGATAATGGGGAGGGACTCCGCATATTCATGGTACAACTGCACTGCAGCGTTCGTCTCAAGCATAATGTCTTCGTGAATGAAGGGCTTTTTCACGCCTCGTTCGCAACCTTTCCTTGTTGAACCACCTTCTGAACCGTAACTGCAGATCGGGCGCCGGCCTTCACGCCCGTGATGATGTTTTCCGGCGATCCCTGAAACGGATCACCGGCAGGTCCTTGAGAATTTTTGCACTGGCTTCCGGCGTAGTATCGCGCTGCGGTTCGGCCAGCATTTCATACCCCACCATGAATTTTCTAATCGACGCCGACCGCAGCAGCGGCGGGTAAAAGTGCATATGCAGGTGCCATCCTTCGTGCCCGCCCCCATCGGTCGGTGCCTGATGCAGTCCTGCCGAATACGGGAAGGATGTTTTAAACAGGTTGTCATATTTGATTGCCATGACACTCAGGGCATTGGCAAAGTCCTTTTTTTCAACTTTCCTCAATTGCAGGATATCCGGCATCGCCCGTTTGGAGATCATCAGGGTTTCGAATGGCCAAACCGCCCAGTACGGGACGACGATGACGAATGAACGGTTCTCATACACCACCCGTTCCTGAAGCTGCAACTCCAGCGCGACATAATCCCCAAGGAGTGACCCTCCTTTTCTCCGGAAATACTTCCTGAATTCTTTTCGCTCCTTCATCGGCATCATCGGGATGCTTTCCTGTGCCCAGATTTGACCGTGAGGATGGGGATTGCTGCATCCCATCATCGCTCCCTTGTTCTCGAAGATCTGCACATACTTGATCCGCGGATCGGCGGCCAGGGAGCGGAACTCTTCCTGCCACACGGTAACGACATCCTCGATGGACTTCTCGCTCATGGCGGCCAGGGTCAGATCGTGTCGCGGGGAAAAACACACCACCCTGCCCACTCCCCGTTCCGTTTGCGCAATCAAGAGATCATGGCTCCTGCTTTTCCACGGAACCGTCTCGGGCAAGAGCGCTGCATAGTCGTTCGTAAAAACAAAAGGGCGCTTGTATGAAGGATTCCGTTCGCCGTTTGACCGTTTGTTACCCGGACACAAATAGCACTCCGGTTCATAGGCATCCAAGCGATCCCTGGATGGATGTGAAATCTCTCCGTGCCATGGCCGCCTGGTCCGCTGCGGCGAGACCAGCACCCACTCCCCGGTCAGGATGTTCTTCCTCCGGTGGGGAGCCTGAGTTTGGTCAGGTCCTGACATGGTCGTTCGCATTCACGATGCTTGTTCCCGAGCTGATGGAAGTCACGTACATCTTCGGGTCGTGTTGGAACCGGCGCCGGTACTGTTCCCGGACCATCGCGCTGATCGGTTCGACTGCATGGCTCTCGATGAGGTTGATGGTGCAACCGCCGAACCCACCCCCCATCAGGCGTGAACCATAGACATGAGGGTTCCCTTTCAGGATTTGAACGAGGAAGTCCAGTTCGGGACAACTCACCTCGTACTCGCGACTCAATCCCTCGTGCGTCTGTATCATCAATTCCCCAAATGCCTTCAGGTCCCCCAGTTTCAGCGCCGAGCACGCCCTCAACACCCGTTCGTTTTCTCCAACCACGTAGTGACAGCGCCGGAAGATGACGGCATCCATCGAGGACCGGCAATCCGCCAGCATCTCAGGCGACACATCGCGCAGGTGCGTCACTTCGGGGAACCGTTTATGGATGGCCGCGACGCCCTCCGCACACTCCCCCCTTCTCCGGTTATACTCTGATGAACTAAGCGAATGTGTGATGCGTGTATCGAAGAGAACGAGAGCGACATCATACTCGAAAGGATAGTGCCGGGATTCGAGCGACCGGCAATCTATCTGCAGAACCGTATCCTGTTTTCCGAACACGTTGATATATTGATCCATGATCCCGCACCGGACGCCGACGAATTCATTCTCCGCACGTTGCGCAAGCTTGACGAGCGAAAGATCATCCATTCCCAAATGAAAAAGAGAATTCAACGCGACCGCCAGACCCGCTTCGATGGCCGCGGAGGAAGACATCCCCGCCCCGATCGGGACATCCCCCCCAAACACGCAATGGAACCCGGGAATCCTATGCCCCGCCTTCGTGAACTGATCGACCACTCCCATAAGATAGTTGGGCCATCCCTTCTTTGAATACGCGGAATGATCGACCGGGAACCGATGCTCCTCGTTCATATCGAGCGCAATCAATCGGCACTCCGGACCGTCGTCCGGAGCGATCGCAAAATAGATCGCCCGGTGGATGGCGGCCGGAAGGACATAGCCATCGTTGTAATCGGTGTGTTCACCGATAAGATTGACCCTCCCCGGCGAACGGAAGAGGAGCGGTTCCTCGTGAAAGATCTTCTTAAAGGTCTCTTCGACTGCATCAATCGGGCTCATGCGGTTTTCACCGGGATTGCTTTCGAGTCAGCCAGTACATACTCCCGCCGAAGAGCGCCATGAACGCCCCCCACCAGATACTCGGATGAGTCTCCGCCAGAACGGTCGGGACCGGCGGCGGGTTCAGGACCTGATAGATGCCTGCAAGAAAAATGAGTCCCCCCATCATCAGCAACATGATGCCAACGAAATACCAGATCGGTTTCATTCCGGGTTCGGACATAGTAGAGTCTCCTTTGTTATTCCTCGTCAAATACATCACCACGGACGGCTCACCGAGAAAGGTCAGACATCAGTGACTTTCGCCTCGTGACTTCTGATGCTCGATTGACTCGAATCTATCTCAAGATTTATGGGGCTGAAGCCCCTATTGGTTTTTGGCTTTCACAAGGGGCTGTCCAAAAAGTTCTATTGACACTTCGTGCGTCTTCGAGAGTTGACAAATTTCGTTCGATTTCGGAACTCCCTCGTGGGCGAGAAGACTTCTCGCCCTACATTTTGGACAGCCTCTTATGGCCGTGTCTTTGGAGCGTGTATCTAAATCCAAACTCTTTTGGGTTTTAACACCTAACCGTGCAATCCGCGTCCATCTGCGTAATCCGCGTAAATCCGCGTCCCTACCAGAACCAGATATTCAGGATGATCAGCGCTACAACCGACAGGATCGCATAAAACTCGGGTCGTTTGACGAACGGGATATCATGATCGAACGTTTCTTCCGTCAATCCCTTGACCAAACCAACCAACTCTTCCTTCGGCTTCTTTGTCGTAAACAAACTGATCAGGACCGTCACGACCGCGCAAATCAACCACGCCCACCATGCGCGCCAGAAGTTTGCGGCCATATCGCTCTGGACATTCGACATGGTGATGATGCTTTCCTCGAACCACTGGAACTTCACGGCAAGATACATCAGGAAGGACGAGAGCATACCTGCCACGAGTCCCCAAAAAGCGCCGCTGGGAGTAATCCACCAGAGGAACATCCCCAACAGCATCGTCGCAAAGAGGGGCGCATTCACCCATGAGAAGATCGCCTGCATGTAATCCATGATGCTGGGGAAGCTCTTCGCCCAGTAGGCCGTCACCAGGCTCAACAGGATACCGACGATGGTTGCGGCACGTCCCATCCACAACAGGTGCGCGTCCGATGCTTTCCGATTGATGACCGATCGATAAATGTCGTAGGTCCAGACGGTATTAAACGCACTGATGTTACCCGCCTGACCCGCCATGAACCCCGCCAGCAACGCGGTAATCCCAAGTCCCATCAATCCCGAGGGATAGTACCGCGCGATCAGGAGCGGGAGCGCCGAATCGTAATTCACCTGTCCTCCATCCGAAAGCAGCGAAAATCCGCTCTTCGGATCGTTCGCGAGCACGATCGCGATCAGTCCGGTCAGGATGACAATGAACGGAACGGCCATTTTGAAAAACGAGGCAAGGATTGGGGTCATTCTCGCCGAACGGAGGTCCTTTGCCGAGAATGCCCGTTGCACAACGAGAAAGTCGGTCGTCCAATAACCAAACGAGAGTACGAACCCGAGCCCGAGGACGATCCCTCCCCATGTAATCAACATCCCGTTCTGGGTCGGATCGGCGCTTGTGGACCAGAGGGTGGTGTAGGAGATCGAGGTATAGATCTCATCCACGCGGCTGAATATTTCATCAATGCTGCCGATCTCGACGATACCCAGGATCGAGACAAGGAACAACCCGAACCAGATCAGGAAGAATTGAATGATCTCTGTAAAGATGGCAGAGAGGAGCCCCGACATCGTCACGTATGCGGCGACCGTGGCGGCCGAAACCCACATGCTCACGTCCCAATTCCAGCCCAGGAACGTATGGAGCACCAGCGCCATGGCATAGAGATTAATGCCGGAAACGAGTAACGTCATAACGGCAAACGCAAACCCGTTTAACACCCTCGTCTTTTCATCGAACCGCAGCTTCAGGTACCCGGGAATCGAGTTGATCTTGCTGCTGTAGTAAAAGGGCATCATATAGACGCCCAAGAAAACCATGGCAGGGACTGCCCCGATCCAGTAGAAATGGGCGACATACATACCGTACTTGAACGTGTTGCCGGTCATCCCCAGCAGCTCGAGGGCTCCAAGATTCGCGGAGAGGAACGCGAGGCCCGCGACCCACGAAGAGTTTTTTCTTCCCGCGAGAAAAAAGTCCTCCTGGCTGGTGGTATACTTGCGAAGATAAACCCCCAGGCCGAGAACGAACCCGAAATACACAAGGATGACAATCCAATCGATGAACGTCAGGCCGATTGTTTCCATGGACCGCTCCGCAATGGTGGTTGAAAAAGATTCGCCACAAAGTTACCCGCGCACAATAAAAAGATCCGGTGGTTCGGGATTTCAGCGACTTGTTAGAAGCGGTCTCAAAAACCCTCTTGATTTGTTTTGCCACAAGAATGCACAGAAAGCACAGAATTTTTTAGTGTTTTCTCTTGTGCATTTTGTGCGTTTTTGTGGCCAAATCGTTTTTGAGATGGGTTCTAGTGAAAGAGAACTGAATCCGGAATTTCCTGCTTCACAATTCCGGGACCGCTATACGAAACCTTCAGACCCTGTCCCCCCATCTGCTCAAAATAGATCACACGAATGGCATGAAGTCCTGCCAAGAGCGGTATGATCCCTTTCTGTTCCCTCATGGCATGACGGCCATCATTGTCGGCTACGACGGAATCGCCGATCAGAAGTCGGCTTCCGTCATCAGACTCGCAGTAAAAGGTATAAACCCCGTCGTCAGGTACGCGGATGTATCCCCGGAAATCGAAACCAAAATGCTCTTCTTCTTTCGCCTGCGAAAGGGTAACGTTGGTAATACTCCCCCGGCTGATGGGACGAAGTGCGTTAAACTCAGGAAGCATGTTCCACTCTCCCTCATAGTACGAGAAACTCAAACCGCTCTGGGTGGTTTGGGGATGATCCGCCGGCCGCCCTGCAACCTTCATGAACGTTATGCGGTTGACGGGACTGACGGGTTTCCCGCCGCGGAACAAGCGCGCCGATACAGTCGTGGTCCCGTGCAACCGGACCGGACTGCCAGCCCGGGGTGCTTGCACGGTAGGAACAGAGCCGTCGAGCGTGTAGCGGATCTCGGTATTCCGTGTCTCCGACGCAAACGAAACTTCGGCAAAGTCGAGAAAGACAGGGTGCTCGGAGACAATATCCGGCGGAGATGCAACTTCGGGTGATCCTTCGACATCGAGCACGACGACTGTGTTGACCGGATCCCGTGGCTTCGACCCCAGGGCAAGCACAAGGCCATCATCTTTTTTTGTGATGGGGAGAGACTGCTTCTGCGGATCGGACAGGAAGTATGCCTTTTTGGGTGAGTTCAGAAGACCTGGAAGAACGAGGTCGCCGTCAGCCGGCCATTCAAAGACATGCAGATACAACCGCGTCCCGCGCGGTATCCTTTTATGCGTGGACCGACCCCAGGAGAGATTGCGGAAAGGACTCGCCTTCGTACCATAGATCGATTCCCCGTTGGCTTTCATCCAGGCGCCGATTTGTTTTAGGCGCTCGATGCTTGCATCGGGAAATAATCCTTCAGCGGTCGGACCGACATTCAGAAGATAATTCCCCCCTTTCGAAGCAATATCGACCAGCGTACGGATCAGATCCGGCCCCGATTTCCAGTTATAATCGTTCTTGTTGTAACCCCAGTGGGTATTCATCGTCATGCATGTTTCCCAGTCGAGACCGGGCAACCCGGTGGCCGGGATTTCCTGCTCCGGCGTTCCAAAATCACCGGCGAACTCCCCTTCTTTCGTCATGCCCCCCATGCCGCCGCGGCCAATCCCAACCCTGTTATTGATGATGATGGAGGGACGCAAACCTCTTACATAGTCGTACAGGTCTATCCCATAGGCGCTCGTCCACGTCGGTTCCCATTCTCCATCGAACCACAGCACACCGATGGCGCCGTAGTTTGTTAAGAGTTCCTTTAATTGCCGTTTCATGTAATCGACGTACCGGTTGAAGTCGGCTCCGTCCGTGGACCTCAGCCCCTTCTCCCATTCCCGGCGCGGCAGGTAATCCGGGTGATGCCAATCCATGATGGAGTGATAGAAACAAAGAGTGATACCCTCCTTCCGACAAGCCTTTGCCAATTCCAGGAGGATATCGCGCTTGAACGGCGTCGCCATGACATCGAACTCCGATTCTTTTGAATCGAACAGGGAGAAGCCGTCATGGTGTTTCGAGGTGATGACGATATAATTCATCCCGGCGTCTTTCGCCATCCGCACCCATTCTTCCGCGTTGAACTGCGTCGGGTTAAACTGATGTACAAATTTGTCGTATTCGTCAAGAGGGACACGAGCCCTGTCCCGGATCCATTCCCCGTATTCGGTCTTTCCCTCCCACTCTCCTGCGGGAATGGCGTAGAGTCCCCAGTGAATGAACAGGCCGAACCGCGCTTCGCGCCACCATTGCATACGCACATCGCGCTGAGCTGCGGTCTCCTGGGACCACGCCGGACATAAAACAAAAAGCAGAAGTGTGAAGAACAAAACAATTCTCAGACTCATGGATGACTCCCGCCGATGATAATATAGGCTCCCTTGAAATCCTGGTTCCGTGCTTCAATCACAGCGCTCCCGCCAGATTGGGGAACAAATTCGATCTGCGCCCTGCCGTTCGCCATCTCGATCACCGAACTGCGGGTCGGCGTTCCATAGTTCACCAGGAGCTCTCCCTTCCCCTCGAAGGTGAAGTAGACCCGCTTGTTGTATTCCAAGCACCGGCGCCCGTTCTTATCCACTACAAGGGCCGTGACAAGGACATTCCCCCCCGGCAACGTTTCTGCCGAGAGCGCAATCTGATCGGGGAGAAGATTTTTGGCATACCAATAGCGGACCGCGAGGGTATCTTCGGTCACCCTCTTTCCCTCCTTCAATCCCATAGCACTCAGGGTGTTCGGCCCTTCCCTAAACCTGACCTCCCAACTCAGACCGCTCGCCGGGTAGCGCCCGATATCTCTTTTCCGTATTCCCTGACTGACACCATTCAGGAACAGTTCCACTTCGGGACAATTGCTGAAGACATTGACCGGGCGGGGAGTTTTTTCCGGCCCGCTTCGTTCGTTCCACGTATGGGACTCGATGTAACAAAACAAGGGGGATGTGGTCCAGTAGCTCTTGAACACGTAATAGGCGTCCTTCGGTTTGCCGGCACGGTCGACCACCCCTTTTTGATTGATATACGGGATGGGATTTTCCGGCCTGAGGGGTGTGGGAAAATCTTTGAACGCCCATTGTGCATTCCCTGTAAACCACGGAAGCTGTTCGGAGACGTGCAGCATCCAATCGAACAGATCGATGATGTAGCTCTCACTCCAATCCCCCTCGTTCGCCACGTTCTTTACCGCCTGCGGCTTGATATTCTCCTCCCATCCATCCGATGTCGTGGTCGCATCGCCGGAGACCGGGTTCTCCGTGTGACGACCGACGTGGCTGTCCCCGCCGTACTCCGCATGGAAGAACCTTGGGAGATTCGCCCTGGCGGTGTTGAGCGCCGTCTCATATCCTTTATAATACCCGCCGTACCAGCCGGGCCAGATGGAGGGGGAGACGATGTCCACAAGGTCCACTCCTTCGGTAAACTTTCGTGTCGAGGTCAACCGTGACGGATCGAGCCGGTGGGAGATATCGTTCAGCTCCTTCACCATGGCCCGGAGAGAGTCGAGGTGGTCGCCCCCCGGGAAATCAGGGAGCCAGTACATCTCGTTCCCGAGCGACCGGATGATGATCGAAGGATGATTGTAGTACCGGTTAATCTGTTCCTCCAGCAATCGCTTCGTGTGTGTTTTCCACTCTTCACCCCCCATCCCTCCGCGGCACCAGGGTAATTCGTCCCATACAAGAAGTCCAAGCTCATCGCATGCACGGTACACTTCCGGATCCTGCGGATAGTGCGCGAGCCGGACGAAGTTCGCCCCCATCTCCTTGATCATCTGCATGTCTTTGCGGTGGAGGCTGTCGGGCATTGCATTGCCGTACCCGGCGTAATCTTCGTGGCGATGCGTGCCGCGGAGCAGCAGCCGCTCGCCATTGAGGAAAAAGGGACCGCGGTCCTTGAATTCAAACCACCGGCACCCAAACCGGTCGGCGACTTCATCGACGATCCGGTTGCTTCTCTTGAGCCGGACACGCGCTGTATACAAGGCAGGGTCGGAAGGAGACCAGAGTGAGGGGTTCTTGACGGCGGGAAGTTTGAGTGTGAAGGCTTGCTCTTTCCCCCTCACTTCTTGCGCAACATTGGCCTTTGACACTTCCCTCCCTTCTCGATCAAGAAGCAGGCACTCCAATTCGAATTGTTGTGCAGTTCCGGATTCATTTCCGACGAGAACTTCGACTTCCACCTCCGCTCGCGTTTTACTCACTTTCGGTGTCCGGATTCTCAAATCAGCCAGGTACGTTTCGGGGAGGACATCCAGCCAAACGTCCCTCGTAATCCCGCCATAGATGCAGAAGTCTGATTTCTGCGACGGGATGACGTTCGGATCGTATGCGTTGCTCGCTCTTACCAGGAGGGTGTTTGTTGTCCCCTTCCTGACGAAATCCGTGATATCGACCTCGAACCCGACATACCCTCCCACATGGCCGCCGGCTTTCATCCCGTTCACAAAAACCTCGCAAGTGATATCGACCCCCTCGAATGAAAGGAGGAGGCGAAGATCGTTCCGGTAATTGGGGACGAAAAGATCTTTTCGATACCATCCCCCCGAACGCCTGTAACCGGGAACGGGATCGACCACATCCCATACATTCCATGTATGAGGAAGAGCGACCGTCTCCCATTTTCTTGAGGATTGATTTAAAGAGGCTTGATCACCCAGATCGTCCTCGAGGTACTCCCATCGTTCGTTCAGGGAATAGCGTTGTCTCCGAGGCTCGTCCTTGATGGTTGGTTCGGCCTGTTGGGTCAATTCCTGCCTCAACATTATTCTGGCTTCTGCTTCGAATCCAAAGAACAGACTCGTGTACAGAAACCATGTTCCGGCAAGGAACCCGGGGATCCAACGTTCCAGTGTGAGAGGGTGATATGCATGGATGGTACTCTGCATCCCTGGTACTATCGCTTTCTGAGGCTTACATGGACGGTGACAGGAGACTTTAACCGGAGCGCGTATTCATCAAGGCACGCCTCCCAGTCGGCGACATTCCTGAAATCGCCGCTGCGCGTCCATCCACCTCCTGCATAATAGGTTACCGGCTTGCCCGCTTCGGCATTTCCCAGTATCAGAAGGTGGGTTTTGTCTTCACGAAATTCCTTGAATGCGCCCTGCGGCATAACCACCGCCGTGCCGAGGAATCCATCCTCTTCTTTCTGTGTCGTCAGCCCGAACAAACTTCCCCAGTGATGCTCATTGCTTGTCTTCGCCGTCACATTGTTCCGCTTGACCAGCCCAGCCGCAAATGAGAGTTCTCCCCCACCTGAATCGGGTGTATAGATCACATCGAACCTGTTAAGATTCTGCCCGGCATCAAGCATCACCCGCTTCGTTTCCCTGATCTGTCTCCCCTCAAACGAAACAGCCTTGTACTGCAACTCAAACACTGCCCGGAGCGGCCCGGTCGCGATTATTTTGTGTGACTCAAAGACCCCGGGTTGATACAGCGACCCGTCCTTCCAGAGAGCCGATCCGCCGCCGCCGAGAGTATTTCCAACGGCAAAGAAATCTGCCCCCTCCCCATGAGCGATATGGTACGAAGCGGTTTTCGCTTCATCGGCCTTATACCACTTCTCCAGAATGAGAGACCGGACGCGCTTGCACCACACATCGATGCCGTTATTGACTTCGGCGGCGAGTGAAGGACCATACATGCGGAAGGCCACGCGGTCGTTCTCCCATGCAAGATCCTCGCGCGGGACCATAAAGCGGGCGTCGGTCATCGAAGGAACGGAAGTCCCCGGAGATTCCCCCTCCCGGAGGATAAAAGATTTCTTCTCCATGGGTTTCAAATCGACGAGAAACAGAAGCTCTTCCACGGTTCCGTCCTGATTCGCGTCCATTGCCTGGGTTGTCAGAACTTTCCCGTCATCGGTCTCAAGAACGATGACGGAAGAAGGATCTGCAGCCGGCAAATACTTCCTGACTTCATCCCACGACACGGCAACTATGTCATTTCTGCGCTCGAGATTCAACGGGTTTGTGACGTCAAGCTGCAAATCGACCTGAGCACAACCCCCCAGCCACGGTAGTATCAACAAGAACAATATCCGGGGAATGGAAAGGCGCATTAGTTGTTTCATGGAGGTGTCCTTTATGCTTCGATTTCGAGAGATTCCATCGGGCTCATTCCCGGTATGTTAGTCCACCCACAAGACAGGCTGCCGGAGGGCCAGGTTCCTTTGGACTTCCGGATTTGTCGGATCGGCCTCCAATGTCTTCCAGAGCTCGATGTACTCCGGCTCCCGATACTCGATCCCTGCGAGAAGAAGGCACGGCTGTCGAGCCGGATAAAATTCAAAGTACATCACATCCTTCGGGAATGGCCACTTCGATTTGTCCTTTAAGTACGGGAAGAGAAACTGCATCGCTTTCTGAACGCCGCGCCCATCATCCAGGGTAAACGACCAAAGGTCGTCGTCCGGAGTCGAGAGGATGCGACAAATCGTTGTCATTCCTTCGAGGTTGAAAATCGAATAGTTGTAGGGCTTCGTCCTACTGACCTCGAGCGGAAAGCTTCCATCCACGGCCATTTGTCCGGGAAGGAGAACGGTCTTGAACCGGTTGCGGCAATACGCGAGCTGCTCCTTGTCCCCGACGAGATGCGCAAACGCCGCGACCTGCGTGACCCACCAGGTGGCGTGGTTGTTCTTCGTCTCCCGCTCGTCGATTCCATACTGATGCGTAGTCATCCAGAGAAGGTATTCTGCAAACCAGTTCCTGATCGCCGTTGCATCCTGTTCGCTCAACGATGCTGCACCGGCAAGAGCCTGGACCGACCTTGCCACTTCAATAAGATGAATCGTGTCGATGATGCCGATTCCCCGTCCGGTGACTCTCCCCTTAATCGCCTGCGCGTATTGAAGATGGGGGAACATTTTCGTGGGGCCGTCGACAAACCAGGCTTTGAGATGTTTCACGGCGTGTTCAGCGTATTGTTCCTTTCGCGTCACCTTATACGCTGCCGCAAGGGTCGAGACAGCCCGGCTGAACTGTATCATGACCTCCCGGTGCTTGATGAAATTATCTGGGTTCGTCTGACCGTCGCGTTGGACATAAGGACCGTCAGGATTGGCAGGATCGGGCCACCAGTAATCCCCCTCGGAGAAAAATTCATGGACTCCCCCCGCGCTCCTCAGCGCGGGAAACACCGTGATCGTCACGGGCGGTTCGCGTAAACATTGCTCCGCCGCCGTAAGAATCCTGGCCCGGTCGAAAGCAGCAACATCCACCATGGCGCTCTGTTGAGCGGACGCTGTCCGTGAGCTCGCGAGCAACAATCCCCCAATACAAAGCAGCACCAAACCGATCACCCTATGGTGCCTGTGCGACATCATACTTCAGTTCCTCTGCTTTTGATACCTTAGCATAGCCTCGATGAAATAATAATCCGCATAGATGATCGAAACATCGATCTCCGTACCGGCAGGCATGTGCCCGACCGCATGATTCAAAATGCCGCGGGAATTTGTCCCCTCTGCCAGGTAGGCGGGAGAACAGAGTGATTGGAGGGTCTTCTCTGCCGCTTCACGATACTTTGCTTGCCTGGCTCCCTCCCCGGAGTTTTGGGAAAGTTCAAACAACCCCGATGCCGCTATCGCCGCGGCGGAGACATCCCTTGGCTCGTTGGGAATCCCGGGTGCCTTAAAATCCCAATACGGGACATGGTCCGCCGGCAAATGCTGAAGATAGTAGTCGGCCACGCGTTGAGCCGTCCGGAGGAAACGTTCGTCTTTCGTGAATCGATAAGTCATGGTAAACCCGTAGATAGCCCACGCCTGTCCGCGCGCCCAGACCGATTCATCCGCATATCCCTGATGCGTATTGCGTGCAAGCACGGTACCGTTTGTCGTGTCATAATCCAGGACATGGTAGGTGCTCCCATCGGGGCGGACGTGGTTCAGCATGGTTTTCTCGGCGTGGCTGATGGCGATCTCCCTGAATCGCTTAGTCCCCCCATTCTCCGACGCCCAGAAGAGTAACTCCAGATTCATCATATTATCGACGATCACCGGGTACCCCCAACGTCCATGGTCCCATGACCGAATGCAGCCGGTCTTCGGATTGAACCGGGTGGTCAGGGTCTGAGCCGTTTGCAGGATCACCTTCTTGTACTCTTCCGACGGATGGAGCCGGTACCCATGTCCGTAGCTGTCAAAAATGAGGAAGCCCACGTCGTGGGAACCGCCATAGTACTGAATCTGGTTTAAGCCCTCCGTCCAGCGACGTGCGGAATTTTCGAAAAACGGATCCCTGGTATATTCCGCCATATACCAGAGGCATCCGGGAAAGAACCCGCTTGTCCATTGGCGAGGTTCGGTGGTGCTCCAGCTCCCGTCCGGGAGCGTGCTGCGCGGGAACCGCACCGTGTCGCCAAGCTCCGTCACGGTCCGGCGTAGCTGACTCTCCGCAAACCGGAGCGCGTTGCTGACAGGTTCATCAAGCCCCTGCGCGGTCACGCGCGGAATCCCGACAAGGAAAAAGACCAAGGCGAGAAACCAAGGGAGGATATTGAACCACGGATGGCTCACTGATTGACACGGAGAAATTATCGTACGCGGCTTACTTTTTTGCAATTTGGAACGTTCAACGAGAAGATCAACCATCTTGCTTTTATCGGTGTTCATCTGTGTGTCCTCGGTGGTGAAATAAAATCTTTCCTTCGAAACGTTGAGTGCTTACGACCATCTACTCTATTTTCCGGTGCCGGAACCGGTCGAGGGCAACCGCCACTATGATGATGCCGCCCGTGACAATTTCCTGAACCCAATTGGGCAATTCCATTTTCGTACAACCGTTCGCAACAACTGTCATGATGAGGGCGCCGACCAGACTTCCGGAGACCTTCCCTTCTCCCCCCGAAAAACTTGCGCCTCCGATCACCACCGCGGCGATGACATCCAGTTCCATCCCCGCCCCCGTTGTCGGATCTCCAACCGTGAGATAGGAGAACTGAAGAACGCCCGCCAGGGCTGCGAAACTGGAACCCAGCATATACACCATGAGCTTTGTCTTCCCAACCGGCACTCCGCACAACCGTGCCGTCTGTTCGTTGGAACCGACTGCCACGACGTGGCGCCCGATTTGCGTGTAGCGCAGGAAACCCCCGACCACCAACGCAAGAATCAACATCAACCAAACGCCGGGCGGAAGAAGCATCCATCGTTGATCATCCGTCAGTGCATTGAGAAGTCCATTGAGCCAGCTCGCAGGGGCGATGATCATTTGTTCATCGGCCAGCCCTTTGGCGACCCCCCTCAAAGCTCCCCACATGGCAAGCGTCACGATGAACGACGCAAGCTTCAGGCGAGTGATCAGGGTGCCGATGACCAACCCACAGAGGGAGCCGATCACCACGCCGCCGAGTGCGGCGACGAGGGGAGGTGCTCCGGCATTCAGAAGCAGGGCGATGATGACGGTGCTTAATGCCACCACGGACCCGACCGAGAGGTCAATCCCACCGCTGATGATGACGATGGTCATTCCCAACGCTGCTGTCCCGACAACGGCTGTTTGCAGCAACATAAGCTGCAAGTTGTCGGCCGTCGGGAAATGCTCCGGCCGCAACAGGGCAAAGAGTGCAAAGACAAAAACGAGTCCCGTCAACGGTCCGAGTTTTCGCAGCCGGTCATTCATGCCGCGCCCGTTGCCTCCATCATCATCGTGTGCTCATCGAGTTCTTTCACCGGACGGGCGGGATGCAGGCGGCCGCGACTCATCACTGCAACGCGGTCGCACACGCCGAGAAGTTCCGGAAGATAGCTGCTCACCATCAGTATGGCTTTCCCATTCGCGGCAAGTTCGTCGATCAGGCGATAAATCTCCGCCTTCGAACCGACGTCGATCCCGCGTGTCGGCTCGTCAAGGAGCAACACATCCACATCATGATGCAGAAGGCGGGCGATGGCCACCTTCTGCTGATTCCCTCCGGAAAGACTGGCGACGGGCTGGCGGGGACCTCGGCTCCTGACCTGGAGCTTCTCGATCCAAATTTGTGCCGCTTTGTCCTGACGATCAGGGAAAAGCATTCCGAAGGGTCCGAACACATTCAACCTGGAGAGCGTGATGTTGTCGGCAACAGAGAGTGAGACCGCAAGTCCTTCATTTTTCCTGTCTTCGCTCACCATCCCCATCCCCTGTTTCCAGCGCCTCACCGGAGACGCGGGACCGCTGTAGGCCCCAAGCCTGATGTCGCCGCGCCGGACCGGGTCGAGTCCGAAAATTGCCCGGACCAGCTCCGATCGACCCGCTCCCATCAGCCCGGCAATCCCCAGAACTTCTCCACGGTGAAGCTTCAGCGACGCGGAGGAGGGCTTTTCCCTTCCCATCAGACCGGTCACGTCCAGGATTACATCGCCCTGAATCCGTTCCGACCGAGGATAGAGATCCGCGACCTCGCGGCCGACCATCAACGTGATCATTTCCTGCATCGGAACAGAGCCCGTTGTTCCTTCACCGACGCTCATCCCATCCCGAAGAACGACGAACCGGTCGGAAACTCTCTTCACTTCCTCTAGGAAATGCGAGATGTAGATGACGGCGTGACCCTGCTCTTTCAACCGGCGGAGCAACACAAAGAGCCGATCAATATCGCCGGCGGTGAGACTGCTTGTCGGTTCATCAAGAACCAGGACTTTGCAGCCGCTCGCCAGGGCGCGTCCGATTTCGACCAACTGGCGCTCTGCAATCGGAAGACTGTCGACTCTTACCCCCACCGGGATGTCTTCATGTCCGAGTTGCGAGAGAGCTTCGAAGGCAGCGCGTTCCATGGTAGTGCGCTGCACAAGCCCGAACCGGACCGGTTCCATCCCGAGAACGATGTTCTCCGCCACTGTGAGGTGCGGCGCGAGAGAGAGTTCCTGGTATACCATCGCGATCCCTTCACGGCGGGCTTCCTGCGGATTTCGGGGCGAGAAGGGTCTGTCATCGAGCGTCATGGTACCCGCATCGGGTTCCAGCACGCCGGATAGCACTTTCATCAAAGTACTCTTCCCGGCTCCGTTTTCTCCAACAAGAGCGAGAATTTCACCTCCCCGGACACGGAGGTCGACGCCCCCAAGAGCAACGGTCGCGCCGAAGCACTTACAGATTCCTTTCATCGTCAGTGTCATTGATCCTGGCTCATCATGTCCCGCTGTCCGGTTTGCATCGGAGCATCATGGCAACCCGAGCAAAGCCTTGATCTTCGGATCGTTGAGATTCCCGCGCGTGATCAGTTGAACGCCCGTATCGATCACCGGCGGAGACTGCGCTCCCCGTATCTGTTTCACAATCGTTGTCACCGCTTCATACCCCATCCGGGTTGGGTCCTGGGCAACCAGTGCGTCGATCTCCCCCTTCTGAAGCGCCTCGACCAACGGGGGAGAGGTGTCAAAACCGACAAACCGTACCTTGCCGGCGAGATTGTTCTGCCGCAACGCCAGCAACATCCCGAATGTGGATGACTCGTTGGGGCAGAACACGCCGTCCGCTTCCCTGAGCCGGTCGATGATGTTCATACTGGCGGTTTTTGCCTCACCTGCCGTGGGGCCGGCGAATCGGTTCTTCACCGTCACCTCAACACTCTTCAGCTTGTCGATGGATTCAAGAAAGCCCTCCTCACGTTCCATGGTGCTTGCGGAACCAACCATATAGCGCAGGAGAACGACCTTTCCCTTCCCCCCTAGCAATTTTCCAAGGTGTTCACCTCCAAGGCTTCCCCCTTTCTTGTTGTCGGTGGCGACGAAACTGACGAAATCTTTCCCCGCCTCTCCCCGGAGCGAGCTGTCAAAAATCACGACGGGGATCTTCTTTTGTCCGGCGACCGCCACCGGCCGGGCAAGCGCCGTATGATCAAGGGGCGCGAGAACAATTCCCGATACACCTTCGTTGACAAACTGTTCCACGATGGCGATCTGCTGTGCCCGATCGTTTTCCTTGATGGGACCTTTCCAGACGATCTCCACACCCAGCTCCTCTCCCGCTCTCCTCGCACCGGCCTCAACCGATTTCCAGAAGACGTGGGTGGTCCCCTTGGGGATCACGGCAATCCGGAGATTTGACTGGGCAATGACAACTCCCTGAACGGAAAGTCCGAGAAGGATCCTTCCGAGAAGCACAATGAGTTTTTGTTTCATGCAATAAACCCTTGGTTCAGAATGTGACATCTGTCAGCGGAGAAACGCGTCCGATAATCCGCCGTCGACTGCGAGGATCTGTCCGGTCGTCTTGCTCAGGCGGTCGCTCAGCAAGAGGAATACCGCTTCCGCCTGGTCCGCCGTCGTGATCGGCTGGCGGGTCAGGGTCCGGTCCGCATAGAACTGGGCAAGCCTGGTGCGCAATGATTCGTCCGATTCGCTTTCCGTATAGGGGATCTTGTATTTTGCAAGCGAAGCGATCACACGATCGCGAGGAAACATCGAACTCCCCTCAACCACCGTGGCAGGTGCGACTCCGTTTACCCTGACCAGCGGCGCAAGCTCGATCGCCAGCTCCCGCACAAGATGGTTCGCGGCCGCCTTGCTGGTATCGTAGGCGACACTCCCTTTCTTTGCAACAACGGCGTTCGCACTCGTGGTCAGCACAAGACTGGCAGGCAGCCCCTGTTCGCGCCAGAGTTTTCCCGCTTCGTCCGCAACAAAGTAGGCCCCCATGACATTGATCGCAAAGGTCAGTCCCCATTTCTCGTCCGGGATGGTGCCTTTGGTGTCGGGAGGAACAAAAATTCCCGCCGTCACGGCAACAGCGTCCAGTCCGCCATAGGCCATGATCGCGTCTTCGAGCATCGTTCGGATACTCTCACGGACTGTGATATCCGCGCCGAGTCCGATCGCAGGTCCACAATCTGATATTCCTGTCCCCCCTACTCCGATCCCCTTCCCCTTTGCGTTGATGATCTCCCCGGCCGTGGCCTTCGCTGAATCCTCCCGGAGATCGACGCAGACGATCTGCGCCCCTTCGTTTGCCAGCCGGTGAGCCACCGTTCTGCCGATCCCGCTCCCCGCCCCGATGACGGAGATGATTTTCCGGGCAAGCTCTTTTTCGGGAGGCATGCGGCGCAGTTTGGCCTCTTCCAGGAGCCAGTATTCGATATCGAACGCTTCCTGCTGGGGAAGAGAAACATATTCATCGATCGCCTCGGCTCCTTTCATCACTTCCACCGCGCAATTGTAGAACTCCGCCGTTACCCGCGACTCGCTTTTGTCCTTCCCCCAGGCGATCATACCGAGTCCGGGAATGAGAACGACGGTCGGATTCGGATCCCGCATCGCCGGAGAGTCGGCACGCTTGCAGCGATGATAGTAGTCGGCATAATCCTGCCGATATCGTGTCAGACCGGCGCCGAGTTTCGCTTTCAGGTCGGCGACGGACTCGCTCTGTGGATTCCAGGGAACATACATCGGTTTGATCTTCGTCCTGAGGAAGTGATCCGGACAAGAGGTTCCGAGTTCCGCAAGACGCTGCGCGTCGACGCTGTTGACAAACCGCAGCATAGCCGCGTCATCCTGCACCGTACCGATCAGACGCTTTGTCATACTTACCTGACCCCGCAACCATGGAAGGATCTGTACCAGCACGCCTCGCCGTTTCTCTGGGTCCAGGCTGCTGCATTGCTGTCCACCAAACGTCTTCGCACCTTTATCGCGGTCCTCAATATACCGGGCCGCCCGCTCGATCAGATCCAGCGTAAGGTCGTAGCACTCCTTGTCGCCGTTCGCCCAGTTGATCACCCCATGTTGGCCAAGGACCACGCCTTTAGCTTTCGGGTGTTGTTTGCAGATCTCCTGGAGCTTCAATCCGAGGTCGAACCCCGGCCTCTGCCAGGGGGTCCAAACGACATCATCTCCATAAATCGTCTTCGTGACGTCGGGGGCTTGTTTGGATGCAGCGACGGCAATGACCGCGTTCGGGTGCATGTGATCGACGTGTTGGTACGGGATAAACGAGTGGAGCGGCGTATCGATCGAAGGAGCGCGAGGGTTCAGGTTGAAGGTGCAGTGAGGATACATCCCAACCATTGCATCTTCGACGGGCGTCTTCGGGCCCTTCGCCTTCGAGCCTCCATACACCGGTTGCAAGCCAAGAAGTTTCTCCTGATAGAGGGAAGAGAAGTTCTCTTTCTTTGAAGTGCGGAGGTCGCCCCCCGAACCCTTGACCCAGAGAACCTGCACCGGTTGTTGGGTGAGGGGGTCCTTCTCCGTGATTTTCGAGGAGGTGTTGCCCCCCCCTGTGTTCGTGATCCGCTGATCGGAGCCGAGGAGATTGGAACGGTAGACAAGCCTCCCCACGGGATCGAGTTTCTCGGCTTCGGCATCGTTCCAGAGATAGTTGGTAAATTGCATCGATGGAGTCTTTTTCATGAGATGGTTTTCGTTGGCGATGATTGAGTGAACTGCCGAAATCGATTCCAGGCATCCTCCCACAGCATTTTCCCGGCCGGCTCGTACCGTTCCATCGGGAAGGAACGACGCACGATTCCCCGTGCAGCTTCGAGCGAAGAGAGATGACCGAGGGCGATCGCCTGGATAAGAATGTTCCCGATGGCCGTGCACTCGATGGGACCTGCCTGGACGGTACGACCGGTGGCATTTGCCGTCAACCGGTTCAACAGGCGGTTCTTGCTTCCCCCTCCCACGATGTGAATGGTGTTCAGCTTCTCACCGGTGACTTCCTCCAACTGGTCCATCGTGCGCCGGTACACCAGAGCAAGACTTTCGAGCACACATCGCACAATTCCACCCGGAGTTCCGGGAACAGGCTGATTGGTCGACCGGCAAAAGTCGGCAATACTGCGCGGCATATCATCCGGCCTTGTAAAACCCGGATCCATCGGGTCGATGAACGCTTTCAGGGGAGCCGCCTCTCCGGCCATCCCCATCAAGTCGTCGTACGAATACTCTTTGCCATCCTTGAGCCAACTCCGTCGGCATTCCTGGATGATCCAGAGACCTGCAATGTTTTTGAGAAACCGGACGCTCCCTCCAAAACCAAGCTCGTTCGTGAAATTGAATCCCCTGCTGGCATTGTTGATGATCGGTACGGTGCGCTCGACGCCAAGCAACGACCATGTCCCGGAACTGAGGTACGCCCAGCCCTTCCCTTCAGACGGAACGGCTGCAACAGCAGCGCCGGTGTCATGGGAACAACCGGCAACAATGGACGCATCATGGAGTCCGGTCTGCTCGCTCAAATCCGGAAGCAGCAACCCCAGAACCGTTCCGGACGGCACAACCTCAGGAAAGATCCGCGCAGGGAGACCGAACTTCCCGATCAATGTCGTGGACCAGGCTTTCCGCAGCGGGTTAAAAAGCTGAGTGGTGCTTGCCAACGATTCTTCAGCCTTCGCTACGCCGGAGAGGAGGGAATTAAAATAATCCCCGATGGTCAGAAACCGCTCCGCCGCGCCAAGGACGTCCGGACGATCACGAAGGTCGGCGAGAAGCTGGTAGAGGGTATTGATCGACATGAACTGGATCCCCGTCTCGGCAAAAATCTCTTCGGCAGGAACAACAGAAAACGCCCTCTCCAGTCCTCCATCCGTCCGCGGATCACGATAATGAAACGGTGGGGTGAGAAATGGCCCGGCTCCTTGAAGGAGAACATAGTCGACGCCCCAGGAATCGCAACTGATACCGGCAACGGGTTTCCCGCGCCCCGCGACCTTGCGGATTCCGGCTTTCACCTCATCGAACATCCGTACAACATCCCAGTGCATGAATCCGGGGACGCCGATCGGGCCGTTGGGAAAACGATGGAGTTCCTCAAGCGAGAGCTTTCCGTTCTCGAGCGTTCCGAGCATAACGCGACCGCTTTCGGCCCCAAGGTCGCATGCGATATACCGGGTGGGGATCATAATTTCAGTTCACGCTGGCGATAATGTTCATCGGATCGGTTGGCGATCCGATCGATATCGTGTTGCGCCAGAAACGTCGGACCTCCGAGCAGAGAGGCTCCGATCCAAATGGAGGCGGCTTTCTCTGCCATGAACATCGCGGCCATCACGGCCTCCGGACTCCGGCCAAGGGTGATAATGCCATGGTTTTCCATCAGGATGACACGGGGGACCTGGTGGTACCGCCGCACGAAGGCTTGCGTTCGTGTCCGGATCACCTGCGCCAGACGAAAGCCGGGGTCCGTATAGGGGATGAAAACCGAAGCCGGTCCACAGCAGACAACTTCGTCCGGCACGATCCTCTTTCGGGCAAACTCCCGCGCCCGCGGCGAGCAAAGAACCTGGTTGACGGCAATGGCATGGGTGTGTCCCACGTAGTTGACTCCCGGCAGTGTCAGGAAGAATGCATGAAACAGGGCCTCCACCGAGGGTTTCTTGCTCTTTGGGTTCACACGGCTCCGGAGCAGCGCCGCATCGATCTCTTCATCTTCCAACCGCTTTCGTTCCAGAAGAGAGAGAAGATTCTTCGCTTTGCATTCGACGACATCCTGGCGAGTCAAGGTGGAGAGACTGGAACCGCTGGCCTTCACCAGGAAGGTTTCCGGGGTGAGGCGGACAGAGGTATTCCCTTCCCCGAGGATCGCCATCTGCCTCCTTTCGCTTCCCAGTTCGTGGGAGAGTGTAAGGAGGGCGTTCATTTTTTTTTGTCTGGATTCTTCCATCGTTATGCTACTTCGCTGAGGATCTTTGTCTGTACGGTAATTACTGGGTCCTATCTTGAACACGTCTGTATGGGGCTGAAGCCCTCGTTGGTTTTTGGGTTTCATAACCCCAACCTAAAGGTTGGGGTTATGAAAGGTCGTCTATGATACCCACCAGACTGAACGACCCGGCCAAACAGCATGGCCGGGCAAGCAAGTCGTTCGGGCGGGGAAGGGCGAGAACAACGTTCTCAAGAACCCTCCCCGGTTCACGTTGTGAGATGCTATCGCAACCGGGGGAAGAGTGCGTTCAACAAGTCACACGTTGACGGGTGTTCAGTAATCCTACGGCGACTTCCGGCTGCTTTCCGTAGATCTCTTAGAAGTACGTAGTTTAACCCCGACCTTTAGGTCGGGGTATGCCTCCCAATAAACGCTTGGGGCTTTAGCCCTCACCCAATGGGCAGACTACCAGAGTAACGCATCAATAGCTTCCGTACAACGGCCCGAAGTTGGAACACGCGCGGAAATCCGCCCCCTGAAGTTCGTGGGCGCCAAACTCCGTCCAGGCACTGGGCCGGAAAACCTTTTCCTCGGCGACGTTGTGCATATAAACCGGGATCCGCAGCATCGAGGCCAGGGTAATCAAATCCGTCCCGCCATGACCGTAACTGAACGCACAATGGTTGGCCCCCCAGTTATTCATAACGCTATAGACGTCACGGAAAGGACCTTGACCCGTGAGATTCGGTGCAAACCAGGTCGTGGGCCACGTAGGGTTGGTTCGTTGATCAAGCGTACGGTGCACGTCTTTGGGAAGGTCGACCGTCCATCCTTCGGCGATCTGCATCGCGGGGCCAAGTCCTTTCACGAGATTGATGCGCGCAGCCGTGACCGGCATGCCCCCCCGCGTGACGAAGCCTGAGGAGAACCCCCCCCCGCGAAAATATTCCGTGATCGCCGGATACCACGTCGTTGCTTTCAGGCATTTGAGCATTTCGTCCGGCGTAATGTCCCAGAACTGCTTCATCACCGGTTTGCCGTCGCTCTGCTGCTGGGCGGTGCCGTCGAGAGCCGCGGAACCCGAGTTGATCAGGTGCAGAAACCCTCCTGCTCCTCTCCCCGTCAGTTTGTGGCGCGTGACCCGCTTGACCGCCTCCGGACTCCAATACGTCCGCACATCGGCAAAGATCTGTGCCGTGCCGGTGAGCAGGTGTCCGAGCAACATCGTTGCGCCGTTCAGCGCATCGTTCTCCGTCGCCATGATGTACGGCTGTCGAATGCCGTTCCAATCGAACGAGGAACAAAGGATCGCTTCCAGAAAATCACCGTTGGGTAAATGGTCGGTCCATTGCCGCTGCCCCTGGAAACCGGCGGCAAGGGCATTACGGCCGAGAGCTTCCTCGCCAAACCCCAACTCGGCGAGCCGCGGGTTCCCGGCCATGAGATCGCGGGCGATGAGAGTCATCTTGACGCACGTCTCCCAATCATGGTCCTTCTGTGCACGGCTCCGCCGCTTCCTCGGAGCGTTGGCATCCTCCCCTTCTTTACAGTAGGTGCGCGTCCACTTCAATGCGGTCCGAAATTCATGCGCGTCGTAGATCTCTTCCTCGATGCGGCGGACAAATTCCGTCATGTCGATCGTTTCCACCCTCATGCCAAGATAGCGTTCGAAGAAGGATTGATCAACGATCGACCCCGCAATCCCCATCGAAACGCCCCCCATCGAGAGGTAGGATGTTCCTCTCATAGTTGCCACGGCGAGACCTGCCCGCGCAAATTGGAGGAGTTTCCCCTGGACGTCGGCTGGAATGGAGGCATCCCCCATTTCCTGGACATCCCTTCCATAAATATTAAAAACGGGCAAACCTTTCTGGTTATACCCTGCAGACACCGCGGCAAGGTAGACAGCGCCAGGTCGCTCCGTCCCGTTAAATCCCCAAACAGCTTTAGGGATGAGCGGGTCCATATCCATCGTTTCCGACCCATAACACCAGCAGGGGGATACGGTCAACGAAACGCCGACCCCCTCCCGCCTGAATTTCTCCGCCGCACGGGCTGCCTCGGCAACTCCGCCAATGCATGTGTCGGCGAGAACACACTCCACCTTCAAGCCGTTCGCGTGGCGGAGGTTCTTCGTCAAGAACTCCGCCGCGCTCCGGGCCATCGCCATGGTCTGTTTCTCCAGCGACTCGCGCACCCCGCCGAGCCGCCCGTCTATTGCCGGACGAATGCCGATCTTCGACATAGCCCCCACCACGCGATTCCGGGGTGGGGTCATCCTGATCTCTTGTGATTGTGCCATAGATTTTCCTTTTCCGCTAAGAATGGAGTGCATCCTCCTTAAGAAATAATTCCTTCGCGTTCAAGGGCCTGAGGGTCGGTATGAATTTATTTCTTAGTGAAACGCCCAACGAACCCCCCTCCTTCACGCATTTCAAGAGAGAGGGTGTTACCGGATTTCAGGGTCGTGTTCTCAATCCTGACAGCAGCGGAATCAGCAAGGTCATCCCGCACGAGGGTGGCCCGGTAATCGCCGGAACCAAGGAACGATAGCGGAACCCGGACCGTTCGAGGGCCCGTGCCGCTCATAACGGCAAGGAACCAGGAAGTCCCTTTCCGACGGGCAAAGGCAACATGCTCGCCGATTTTCGAATCCGGAAGAACAATCGTCTCATCCCAGACGGAGGGAATACTCTTGATTACATCCGCGGCAGGGTTGTCAAGGATGCTCTGAGGATGGGCCGCAATGGTCAGGAGGGGGGAAGAGTACACCGCCATGCTGGCAATCTGCTGTGGGATGCTTGAGTCACGCCGACGCTCACTAAAGATCATCGTTGTGTAGTCGGCCGGTCCTGCAAGGTACCGGGTGAACGGAAGGATGGTTTGGTGTCTCGCGCGTCGCATAAGTCTGCTGGACTCCATGCCGCGGATCGATTCGCGCACCAGCTCATTGGGCCACGTTCGATCCCGGCCGGTCGGTTTGTTGGAGCCGTGGAAGACAACCAGAATCTTGTGTTCGGCCGCCTTTTGCAACAATTCTTCGTAATGATCAACAACCTCCCTGGCTTCGTGATCCAGGAAGTCGATCTTGGTTCCCACGACACCGAGATCATGAAGCATCGTGAAAAACTCCTCACGCGCCTCGGGCGTTCGAAGTTGTCTGCTATGGATCCAAAACCATACGCCCACCCCCTGCGCCTTTGAGTATTCAACCATTTCCTTTCGTTCTTCCATTGTCCACCGGCTCCACACCCCTTCTATAATATGATGCTCGAATCCCAGCAGACCGGCCATGCGGGAAAATCCCTTTAAACCCTCAAACCCTGTCTCTCCCCCGTCGACATAACGCCAGACTGCCCGTCCGGGTTTGATCCAGGAGGACTCGATCCCCTGGGGGAAGAGTTTTGGGTCCGGGGGAGGACAGAGATTGGGAATGATGGTACTGTTCACCAGCGTGTTGAGGTCCCGCCCGACCATGACAACACGCCACGGCGTCCTGATCTCTCCGGTGATTGAAGCCGGCCTCCCGAGCCGCTTCCCCTCCTCCCTCCCGTACCGAAGTTCGAACGGATAGTTGAGAGGCTGACGATGGCCGAGACCAACAATCCATCCGCGGCGACCATCAGATTCCAAGGCCATGCCGCTGTAGTTCACAAGGTTCGCCTCGGTGATGGATGCATAACCGGACTCCCCCGGCAGCTTGAGCGTGACCGGCGGGCCACCCCATTGCCCCAAAGGCACTTCGGAAATATCCTGTCGGACGTATTCTGCTTCATAGTGCCCGTCGAGATCGTGGGACCAGACGGTCGACCCGGATGGCACGACGAAGGTGGTATATTCGTCCGGCGTGCGGACCGTATCCGCTTTTCCCGGGACGACATGCCGGAAGGCTACGCCGTCATTGAACGCACGGACTTCCAACACATACTCGGTCAGCGAGAGATCATGCTGCAATGTGATCCGGGCGCCTTTGCACTGGTTCGTCGCCGTGCTGTGGGCTCCGTACCAGGGATACGTCTCGTTCACCTCATATCGTTCCAGGTTGCCGAAGACAACACCTGAGGAGAGATCGTACCCGTCGACATTCATGACGATCGGGGAGGGTTCGATAACCGTTGTCTCTTTCAGCTTCACCGTGAAGGTGAGCCGCTCGGCGTTCGGGAGAAGGGTGAACGTTACATTCCCGTCCGGGCTGACAACCTCAACCTCCTTCATCGGCACGACCCGTATCAACCGCCTCGTTCGTTGTTCCTGGGGTTGTGTCTGGGAAAAAACAGCCCGCACGATGCAGAGCAACATTATGCCGGTGATGACAAGAAGACGGATAGACCGGCTTTCGCAATATGGTCCGCAGTTGATCATGACAATTCCCTCAGTATGGGTAGAGGCTGTACCGGATTATGGATTTTTCTGATTCCGCCCGATGCAGGTGAACCCTGCTCCCGGGAAATCGAGTCATCTCAATAAAGCCGTAGCGCACCAAAGGATCGGGGCCTGGCCATGCATATCCCCGACGTTCCGCTTGCGGTCGATATAGTACTGGTAGTCGTTCTTCTTGTTGGTTCCCTCACACACCTCGCGGACATCGGCGTCTTCATTGATGTATTGGATCAAGGCGAGCCAAGCTTTCCGTGCTGCCGGACCGTAGGTGTTCGCATCCAGCCAACCGTTTTTCACCCCCGTAATGAAGGCGAAGGTGAACATGCCAGTGGACGAAGTTTCCTGCCACGACTCGGGACGGTCGATCAGTTGACGCCACATGCCGTCCTCCCCCTGAAACTTCAACAAGGAAGCCATCATGGTTTTGAAGCCCTCCATGATGCGTGGCCGATTGGGATGGTCCTCGGGGAGGGACCGGAGCAATTCCGCTGTCCCGGCTGCCATCCAGCCATTCCCCCGCCCCCAGAAAAACGGGACATCGGGGGCATGGTAGAAGAGTCCGTTAGGCATTTGCAGCGTATCGAGATAGATCACCATCTCCTTCGCTGCCCGGTCGATGTAGGTGCGGTCCCCGATGGCGCGGTAGGCTTGCGCCTGCGCGGCGGTGATCATGAACATATCGTCGATCCACATCCTTGTCTGCCATGTATACCCAAGCCGGTAATATGCCCATGCCTGGGGCGTAGCCCGCGAACCGAATGGCTCACCCCACTGCTTGTCCGCCATATCCTTGCCGATCTCCAGGTACCGGGGATCCCTGGTTTGCATGTAGGTCTCAAACGGTACCGAAGCAAACACGGTATGATCGACATGATCGGAAATGGGGATGAGGCTCTTTTCTTCGTTGAAGAGGGGTTCGAAGCGCGCAACGAGTTGTTTAAGCAATTCCCCGTCATTGGAGACCTTGGCAAATGTGAGGGAACCGTACCACGTGCACACTTCGGGATAGGTAATTCGTGCGGGAGGACCGGGACGACCGAAGTTCTGATGCGGACTTTCGATAAAGCGGGCGGCCACGCGTTTCCCGATCTCCTGCGGCGAGGAACCGGCAGGCCAGGGACCCAAATCGACCGTCGATTTTATGGTCGATGAGGTTGGCGCACAACTCATTCCCCCAATACCCATGAGCACTATGACGATATACGGTAATCCTTCATTCAGCCTTCTCATCTTCATTTGTCCTTTCTCTAGACGGCATGAGAGTTTTTATTCCACTTCCCGGGAAAAACCCCGTTCACCTCAACAGAACCATTTTTCCACTTTGGCGATACGACCCGGCTTCAAGGGAGTAAAGGTATGTGCCGCTTCCCACCGGAC
>JACPUH010000104.1 GCA_016192345.1 Ignavibacteriales bacterium
CAAGGACCAGGAACAGCGATCGAAGGAAGCGGAACAAAAAAAGATTGCCGAACGGGTCAAGGACACGAAACCCTCGCTTGTGATGGAGAAGTACGCCGGCAACTATGAGAACGAGATCTATGGGACGATGAAGGTGACGGTGGAGAACGGCGGTCTCGTGATCAGACTGAACCCGTCGTACACCGGTGATCTCGTGCATTGGCAATATGATACCTACCAGGTGCAATGGCGGGATAAGAACCTTGGGAAATCCTACGCCGTCTTCTCGATGAACTCCAACGGCAAAATCACGGCGCTGGAGTGGGAAGGGATGGACAAGTTCAGCAGGAAGGATTAGCACGACAATTTCCGTCATGATGAAAATCAAGGCTGCAGTTTTTTACAAGCCCTATGCTCCCTTCACGATTGAAACCCTCGACCTCGAGGAGCCGCGTTCCGGTGAAGCGCTGGTAAAGGTTGCCGCCGTCGGAGTTTGCCATAGCGATTGGCACCTCGTGACGGGAGCGACGCCCCATCCGGTGCCATGCGTTGCGGGGCACGAGGGAGCGGGCGTTGTCGGGGCGATCGGAGCGGCTGTGAGTCGTGTGCGGGTCGGTGATCATGTATCCTTGAATTGGGCTCCGAACTGCGGCAAATGTTTCTACTGCATCAACGGCCGTCCCAGCCTGTGTGAGACGTACGTTGGGGCGATCTGGGCCGGAACAATGATGGATGGGACGACGAGGCTATCCAAAGAAGGTCAACCGGTTTACCATTTTTCCAGTCTTGCCTGTTTTGCGGAGTATGCCGTCGTGCCGCAGGAATGTTGTGTGCCAATCAGGAAGGAAGTCCCACTTCCGATAGCCGCCCTGATCGGTTGCGCTGTAACGACGGGTGTGGGGGCTGTTCTGAACACTGCCCGCGTGAAGAAAGGGAGCAGCGTTGCCGTGTATGGAGCGGGGGGCGTCGGTCTCAGCATTATTCTCGGCGCTAGGTACGCAGGAGCCAAACGGATCATTGCGATTGACCGGAACGGTACCAAGCGTGAGATGACACTCCGGTGCGGAGCGACTGATTTTATCCTTGGTGATGAGACCACAGTCCAACAGGTCCAATCCCTCACGGAGGGAAGAGGGGCGGATTATGTCTTCGAGGCGATCGGTCTTCCAAAAATTCAGGAAGAATGCCTCCATGCGGCACGCCCCGGCGGAACGATCGTGCTGGCAGGGATTTCTCCCGTTGGCAGCAGCACCAACCTTCCGGGTGCCATCATCACCCGCCAGGAAAAAACAATTATGGGTTCATACTATGGAACCGCAAACACCTCGGAGGATTTTCCGCGCTACGCTGATCTCTATGTACAAGGGAACCTTCCCCTGGACCTTCTCATCTCAAAACAGTATCCCCTCCATCAAATCAATGAAGCATACGCCGATATGTTGAAGGGGGATGTTGCGAGGGGAGTGGTCGTTTTCTAACATGGGGTGAAAAAGAACACATTTTGCCACTAAGAAGGAGGTTCGCATGCCGGTTCGTCAGGCCGTTGTGGTTTTTCTGTTCCTCACCGTCATAAGTTGTTCCCCTGTTAAGGAGTATGATGTTGTCATCCGTAATGGCACGCTGTACGACGGCAGCGGGACCGCACCGACCGTGGGTGACCTTGCCATCAATGGCGACAGGATCGAGGCGATCGGGAAATGGGAGAATGTCCGGGGGAAGACCGAGATCGATGCGACCGGACTTGCCGTAGCCCCCGGGTTTATTAATATGCTCAGTTGGGCGACCGAGTCGCTGATCGAGGATGGGAAGTCGCAAAGCGACATCCGCCAGGGAGTGACGCTCGAGGTATTCGGGGAGGGATGGTCCATGGGCCCTCTGAACGATGCGATGAAGAAGGAGATGGTGGAACAGCAGGGGGATATCAAGTTCCCTGTCGAGTGGACGACGCTCGGTGAATACCTGGACTATCTTGAGAAGAGGAGCATTGCGACCAATGTCGCCTCATTCGTCGGTGCAACGACCGTGCGGATTCATGAGTTGGGCTTCGAGGATCGTCCTCCGAACCCTGAGGAGCTTGAACGGATGCGTGGCCTGGTGAAGCAGGCTATGGAGGAGGGGGCTCTTGGCGTCGGTTCATCATTGATTTACGCTCCGGCCTTCTATGCAAAAACTCCGGAGTTGATCGAGCTCTGCAAGGTGGCTG
Source organism: Ignavibacteriales bacterium (assembly GCA_016192345.1). GTDB lineage: Bacteria > Bacteroidota > Ignavibacteria > UBA10030 > UBA10030 > UBA6688. The sequence continues at coordinate 2,183 of JACPUH010000104.1, forward strand.
CTTCTTATGGAGGCACGTATATCTCCCATATGCGGAGCGAAGGAAATCGTTTGCTGGAGGCTGTCGACGAACTGATTGTGATCGCCCGCGAAGCGAATATCCCGGCAGAAATCTATCATCTCAAGGCTGCCGGCCAGCCGAACTGGGGGAAGATGGATGCGGTGATCCAAAAGGTCGATGCGGCTCGGGCTCAGGGTTTGAAGATCACGGCTGATATGTACACCTACACCGCAGGTGCGACCGGACTTGACGCAGCCATGCCTCCCTGGGTTCAGGAGGGGGGACTGAAAGAATGGATCAAGCGGCTGAAGGACCCGGCGATCCGTGTCCGTGTGAAGAGAGAGATGACGACCCCGACCGACGCATGGGAAAACCTGTACCTTGCCGCCGGTTCGGCGAAGAATGTCCTCCTCGTGGGCTTTAAGCAGGACAGCCTGAAATACCTGACCGGCAAGTCGCTCGCCGAGGTCGCCGCTTTGCGCGGGAAGTCCGTCGAGGAAACGGCCATGGACCTGGTGATCGACGACGATACGAGGGTCGGGACGGTCTATTTCCTGATGTCGGAGGAGAATGTCGCGAAGCAGATCGCTCTTCCGTGGGTCGGTTTCGGCTCCGATGCGGAGTCTCTTGCTCCGGAAGGAGCCTTTTTGAAATCGAATCCCCATCCAAGGGGGTACGGAAATTTCGCGCGGTTGCTCGGGAAGTACGTGCGTGAGGAGAAGATTATTCCCCTGGAGGAGGCGGTTCGCCGGTTGACGACACTCCCGGCCGGGAACCTTGGCATCAAAGAACGCGGCGCCCTGGTTCCGGGGTACTATGCGGATGTCGTTGTGTTCGATCCCAACATGATCGCAGATCATGCAACCTTCGACAAGCCCCATCAGTATGCGACCGGAATGGTGCATGTGTTCGTCAATGGAAAGCAGGTGCTCAAAGAGGGGGAACACACGGGGACGAAGCCTGGAAGGGTTGTGCGCGGGCCGGGGTGGGTCGGGAAGCCTTGATGCCTTGAAGAAAGATTGAGAAACAAACCATGACTATCCTTACAAGACCTTGATGGATCCCGCCATGGTCCAACGGAGGGCTGCTTGATCGATACAACCTCTCTTCTTTTGATTTCCATACTGATTTTTTTTGTTGCCGCCCTCTACTCTTCCGTCGGGCATGGCGGAGCGTCAGGCTATCTTGCCGTCCTTTCGTTTTTTGCCGTAACGCCGGCGCTCATGTCATCAACCGCTCTTGTCCTGAATGTGCTGGTTGCAGGCATCGGCACCATCTCGTTTCTTCGGGCTGGGCATTTTTCTTTCAGGTTCTCATGGCCCTTCATTCTCCTGTCGGTCCCGGCAGCATTCCTCGGTGGCTTGGTCCGTGTTTCGGACGACCTCTTCTTTCTTCTCCTCGCCGGGGTGTTGCTGGTTGCCGCATACCGTCTTGCCGGTGGAGGGTTGGCGGGGAAACCTGAGATGGAAATTCGAAGCCCGTCCAGGGCAGTGACTCTTCCGGTGGGAGCAGGGATCGGCCTTCTTTCGGGAGTGGTCGGCGTGGGGGGAGGGATATTTCTCAGTCCCATGACGATGCTGTTCCACTGGGCGACCGCCAAGCAAACGGCGGCGCTTTCGGCATTCTTCATCGTGGTGAATTCGTTGGCCGGGCTTGCGGGGAGGATGGCAAGAGGCGGGATAATGCTTGAAGGCCTCGCCCCTCTTGTCCTGGCAGCATTTCTTGGAGGCCTTCTCGGTTCGTACTTCGGCGCCAATAAGTTTTCGGGCCTCCTTCTCCGGCGCCTTCTCGCCCTGGTTCTCCTGACCGCTGCATTAAAGCTCATCTATACATCGCTTTAGTTTACTTCATTCCCAAAAATCACTATATTTTCACCAATGAGAGAAAAGACGAACGAAGAAAAGCTCGCGGAGTTTGAGGAACGGGTCGGTCGGGGCCAAAAGGTTGAGCCGGGTGATTGGATGCCGGACGACTACCGGAAGAACCTGATCAGGATGATCAGCCAGCATGCCCACAGCGAAATTGTTGGCCAGTTGCCGGAGGGGAAGTGGATTCCGTACGCTCCCGGTTTTCGACGCAAACTGACGTTGATTGCCAAGGTGCAGGATGAAGCAGGACACGGTCAGCTTCTGTATCGTGCTGCAGAAACGCTTGGCAAGTCACGCGAGGAGATGATGGAGGAGCTTCTTGCCGGGAAGGCAAAGTATTCCAATGTTTTCAACTACCCCACCCCCACCTGGGCCGATGTCGGGGTGATCGGGTGGCTCGTGGATACCGCCGCCGTTATCAACCAGACGATGCTGGCACAAAGCTCGTATGGCCCGTATGGGCGTGCGATGAAGCGTATTTGTTATGAGGAATCGTTCCACATCAAGCAGGGATATGATGCCATTGTGGCTCTTGCGAAGGGGACGCCGGAGCAACGCACGATGGCGCAGGATTCCATCAACCGCTGGTGGTACCCGACGCTGATGATGTCCGGTCCCCCCGATTCTCTTTCCGTACACTCGCAGCTCGCGATGAAATGGAAGATCAAGACCAAAACCAATGAGCAGGTCCGGCAGGAATTCGTAGATCACATTGTGCCGCAGATCCGGGCGCTCGGTTTTGACGTCCCGGATCCGGACTGTCGATTCGATGAGACCCTCGGTCACTATCGCTATACTCAGCCTGATTGGGAAGAATTGAAACGCGTGGTGAATGGAGATGGACCTTGCAACGCCGAACGCCTTGCCGTGCGAAGAAAAGCGCATCATGAAGGGCGGTGGGTGAGGGAAGCCCTGGCGGCTCACCATGACAAACAAAGCAAAAACGCCGCTGCCTGAAGAGGAGTCGATGTTCCCGACCCTGCTGGTTCCTCCTGCTCGAAGCGGGATCCTTTCATGAGTGTAGAGGTGAATTGGCATGGATACGCAGTGGGAAACATATGAAGTGTTCCATCAGTCACGCAGGGGTGAGCCACACAGTTACGTCGGCTCCGTTCATGCCCCCGACCCTCACATGGCCCTGCAGCTTGCGCGGGACCAGTTCGCCCGCCGACTCCAGTGCGTCAGTCTGTGGGTTGTCCGCTCCGGGGACATCACGGCCACCGACTATCAAGACGACGATTTTTTTGCCCGGGTGACCGATAAGAGCTATCGCGATCCGAAGGCATTTGACGCGCCCGATAAGCTACACCCTGAATGAACCTCTCACTCCCCTCCCATAATTCCCGCGGAGCTCTTCTCAACCTGCTTCTGGCGCTGGCCGATGATGAGCTCGTGCTTGGCCACCGTGATTCGGAATGGACCGGCCACGCGCCGATCCTCGAGGAAGACATCGCGTTTTCCAATATAGCGCAGGATGAGATCGGCCACTCACTCGTCTGGCTGACGCTCTATGAACAGCTCACCGGCAGGACCCCGGACGCAATGGGATTTGAAAGGAAGCCGGAGGAATTCATGTGCTGCCGGTTTGTGGAATATCCGAAGGGAGACTTTGCCTATACCGTCGTCCGGCAGTATCTCTTCGATCTTGCGGAAAAGGTTCGCCTCGAATCATTCCTGGACAGCTCATTCGAGGTGTTGGGGGAAACGGCGCAGAAGTTGCTCAGGGAGGAATCGTACCATCTTCTCCATGCCTCCGGGCTTGTGGAACGCCTGGGTGATGCAACGGAGGAGAGTCATCGCCGTATGCAGGCCGCGGTGGACGTCGCCTTTCCCCAGTCGCTCGGCATGTTTGAGGAACTTGAGGGTGAACAGGAGTTGATCGACGCCGGTGTCTTCCCGGGCAACAAAGCTCTCCTCTCCGGATGGTTGAAGCAGGCAGTCCCGTTCTTGCGCAAGGTCTCGCTGACTCCCCCGGTGAAAGGAGAGAACGAGAGTTGCACCGTTCTATGTCCTGTCGATGACGGAGGGAGGAATGGGAGGCATACGGAGCACCTGAAGGGCCTCATCGACGATATGCAAAAGGTCTACCGGCTCGCTCCCGGGCCCAACTGGTGACCCGCGGCCTTCGGGTCCGGAAATGATGAATCAAGGTACCATACGGCGGTAGAGGAAGAGACCCAACCTCGTCCTTGGGTCATTGGAAGGAGGATTGACCGATGAAACATGTTCTCCTGCTTGCTGCAGCCGCGCTGACCCTGAGTGCGTGCGGTTCTTCGGGTGAAGGGTCCAGGGCCTCGATGGCGAAAGAAGTGCTGTTGGCGGATGAAATTGCGCAGAGCAGTGCGGTGACCGCCTATGATGCGGTGAGGCTGCGCCGTCCGGGATTTCTGCAAACACGCGGACCCAAATCGATGTACGCGTCCTCCCGGTCGTCAGTCCGTCCGGCAATCTACCTGAACGGTCTCTACCATGGGCAACTGGAAACACTGAACACCATTGCCGCCGTTGAGGTTCAGGAGATTCGCTACATCGATGCGAAGGACGCAACGCTGCTGTACGGTACCGGTCACGTCGCGGGGGTGATCATGGTGATCACGAAACGTTAACCCCGCAGGCCGGGATCCGGTGTCGGTACGTTCGTTCAAGAGTCAACTTTCTCACAGGTGTTGCATCGGAGGAATCCCATGGCTGCGGTCATTTTTTTTGCCCTCGTTCTTTTTATTTTTTTTCTTGGTATTCGGATCGTTCGCCCGACCCATCGCGGTCTCGTGGAACGCCTCGGGAAATACCACCGCTTCGCACAGCCGGGATTTCAATGGATCATCCCTGGAATCGACCGGATGTTCAGGATCGAAGTCACGGAACAGATGGTAGATGCCGAGCCTCAGGAGATCATCACCAACGATAATCTCAACGCCAGGGTCGATGCCCAGATTTATTTCAAGGTCAAGAGCGATGAGGAGAACGTCAAGGCATCACAATACAACGTCAGCGATTATCGGATTCAGATCGTAAACCTTGCGCGGACGACCTTGAGAAACATTATCGGAACCCTCACACTCAAATCGGCCAACAGCGAGAGGGGGAAGATCAACACGGAATTGCAAAAAACCCTGCGTGAGGAGACGTCGAAATGGGGGCTGGAGATCGTCCGTGCGGAATTAAAGGAGATCGATCCCCCGAAAGACGTGCAGGAGACGATGAACAAGATCGTCAAGGCGGAGAATGAGAAACTTGCAGCCGTCGACTTTGCCACAGCGGCCGAGACCGTGGCGGATGGCACCAAGCGATCGGAGATCAAGAAAGCTGAAGGAATCAAGCAGGCCAACATTCTTGAGGCCGAAGGAGAAGCGGAAGCGATCCGTCTGGTCAATGAGGCGGCGGAGAAGTACTTCGTCGGCAATGCGCAGGTCCTGCGAAAATTGGAAGCGGTGGAGAAATCCCTCGCCAATAATGCAAAAGTCGTGATCCCCGGCAATACGGAGTTGGTGAATGTCATTGGCGAACTCGCCGGCGTAGTTCCGCTCAAAGGCATTCAGAAGAAGAAATGACAGCTATGGAAGCAGCCGTCGAAGGAACAAAAACCCCCGGCATGGATGAGCAAACTGCGCGGGTGTGGAGCGCCCTTTCCGAGGTATGCGATCCGGAGATTCCCGTCCTGTCGCTTGTCGATTTGAAGATTATTCGTTCCGTAACAGTGGAAGGGGAGAAGGTGAAGGTGCTGATGACCCCGACATTCTCCGGGTGCCCTGCGCTCAACGTCATGAAACAGGACGTCGAGAAACGGCTCCTCTCTCTGGGCTTCAAAGAAGTGCTTGTCGAGTTCTCCTATGCAGGGCAATGGACCACGGACGCGTTGGACGAATCGACGCGGGAAAAACTACGCGCCTTTGGCATTGCACCGCCGGTTTTCCTGAATTTGCCTCACGCCCGGGAAGAAAAAGAAGGGTCCCTCCACCATGCTCTCGCTCAACCTGTCACGTGCCCCTTTTGCGGATCGGAGGAGACGAAGCTCGACGGCTTCTTTGGTTCAACACTCTGTAAACAACTCTATTATTGTGATTCGTGCAAACAATCGTTCGATCGGTTTAAGCCTGTCTAACACCATCCTTTCCTCCGGGATTCCTGTGCAGATTCTCAGCCTTGCCTTCCGATTGTTCTGTCCGGCACTCCTTGCGACTGTTGTGTTCGGCCAATCCCGCGAGACCGCATCCCGTTCAGTGGCACTCATCGACCTTGCTCCTCCTGTCTCTCCGTCAAGCGGACAGCCATTTCTTCAAGTCACTCCCGAGAACCGCCTGCTCCTCAGCTGGATGGAACCGGGCAAGAGTCGGCGCCATGCGCTCCGGTTCGCGATCTCTTCAGGGAACACCTGGGAACATCCTGAAACTGTTATCGAGGGGGATGATTTTTTCGTGAATTGGGCGGATGTCCCCTCGGTTGTGCAACTTGCCAACGGGACCTTCGCGGCTCACTGGCTGAAGAAAAACGGGAAGGGAACCTATGCCTACGATGTCCGCCTCCGCATGCGTCGGAGAGGATCCGGGGCCTGGTCAACAGAGATCGCGCCCCACCGCGATGGAACCCAAACGGAACATGGATTTGTCTCTCTGATCGATGGTCCTCCGGGCGAGGCGGAAGCGATATGGCTCGACGGCAGGGGGATGGCGGGAAAGGGAGGTCATGATGGTCACGGCGAGGGGGGAAGCATGGCTTTGCGTTCGGCCATTGTTTCATTCGAGGGTTCCTTGAAGGAAGAAACAGAACTGGACCCACGCGTCTGTGAATGTTGCCCGACGGCGGTCGCAAGGACGGAAACAGGCATCATCGTTGCTTACCGGGATAGATCCGAGACGGAAGTGCGTGATATCTTTGTCGTTCGAAAGGAAAACGGTCGTTGGCGGGACCCCGAACGAGTCCACGAGGATGGTTGGCAAATTCCCGGTTGCCCGGTCAATGGCCCCGCTCTCTCGGCGGTGGGGAAAAATGTCGCCATTGCCTGGTTCACCGCCGCCGGCGGTGAGGCCAAAGTTCTCGTCGCATTTTCACATGATAATGGTGCATCCTTCGGCAAGCCTTTCAGAGTGGACGATGGAAAGCCTCTGGGGCGCGTGGATTTGGCGATGCTTGCTGATGGTTCGGCATTGGTGAGTTGGATCGAGTGGCATGAAGAGATGTCGGAGCTGGTTGTCCGGCACCTTGGCCCCGAGGGAAGTAAAGAAAAAGGGACGACGATTACCCCGATCAGTGCCGAACGAGCAAGCGGGTATCCACGCATGGTGCTTATGGGTGGAGATGCGTTTTTTGCCTGGACCGATGTTGAAGGGGCAAAGACTGTTCGCGTGGGTAAAGTTCCCATCCATGCGCTCATCCGCGCACAATAAGAGAATCTCCCTCTGTGGCCGACACCAAAATACTTTCGATTTCCCCAGCCAATCCCGATCTTCGTATCATTCAATACGCGGTTGAAGTGCTCCGCAGTGGTGGACTGGTGGCCTTTCCAACGGAAACGGTCTATGGTCTTGGAGCCGATGTTCTTAATCTCGCTGCGGTGCGAGCGGTCTTTGCCACGAAAGGGCGCCCTTCCGATAATCCGCTGATTGTCCATGTTGCACCCAACATCAAGCTGGACGAAATCGTCGACGAGATGCCGGAGAAGGGGCAGTTCCTCATCGATTCGTTCTGGCCCGGTCCGGTGACGCTGGTTGTCAAGAAGACGATCCTCATCTCTGACTTGGTGTCTGCAAATCTCGACACGGTTGCCGTCCGGATGCCGAAGAGCAATGTGGCTCTTGCATTGATCAACGGGCTTGGAGAAGCAATGGTGGGGCCCAGCGCGAACCTCTCCGGCAGACCGAGTCCCACCACCGCGCAGCATGTGTATGACGATCTGCGGGGGAAAGTGGATGTGATCCTCGATGCCGGCCCGACAGAGATCGGGCTGGAGTCCACCGTGATCGATGTGACGGTCGAGCCGCCGGCCATTTTGCGGAAAGGGGGATTGCACCAGGAAAGCATTGAACGGGTCATCGGTGCGGTGCAATTGGGGACCGGAGATCTCCAACGAAGATCTCCAGGTACGCAACATCGTCACTATGCACCCCGTGCAAAGGTTATTCTGATTCCGTATGAACACGATTCCGGGTTTGCTGAACAGCTCCGGATCCATCGGCAGCAGGGAAAGCTTGTTGGTTGCATCGTCAATTCCCCTCAACTGGTCAAGCTTGAGGCGGGCGAATCGTTCCGTGTCCTTCCCTCCTCCATTCCGATTTTTGCCCGCTACCTTTTCAGGACGTTTCGGGAACTCGACGCCCTTGGAGTCGACGTCATTCTTGTGGAAGGCGTCCCCGAGGATGGGATTGGGGCCGCGGTGATGGATCGACTTCGCAGGGCAGCACAGGGATAGGGTTGTGCCGGGGAATATCCCCGAACCGCCGAACTTTTCTGCTGTTCTTTTAGGGAATTTGGCTTATATTTCCACCCCAATTTTAAGGCGACGAGAGCTCTCGTCGCGTTCCCGTTCGCGCTCTATGCCAAACGACCATTCGGAACATATTGCAGTTATTGAGCAGTTTGCACGGCTCGACCTCAAGCGCCATCAAAGGACGGGCATCCCTGAAGCGGTCTTCGCTGAAGGCAAGACCGATGAACAGGTGATTGCCGCGCTTCGAACCCTTGCGGGCAAATCGGGAGTGGCGCTGGCGACGCGAGTAAGTGAGGAGTGTGCGAAAGCGTTGGACCACGCGTTGAAGGCAACATTCAGCATCGTTCATAACCGGGTTGGCCGAACGGTCGTTGTTCAACGCCCGGGTTTTACGGTGCAGCCGACAGGAGGGAAGATCGCCCTGCTTGCGGCGGGGACTTCCGATATCCCCGTTGCCGAAGAGGCAAAAGTCAGTGCCGAAATAACGGGATGCGAAGTGCTCTCGTTTTATGATGTCGGCATCGCAGGCATTCACCGACTGACGGAACCTTTGAAGCAGGCCCTCGATCATGATGTGTCTGCATTTGTTGTCGTGGCCGGTATGGAGGGGGCGCTCCCTTCGGTGATCCGGGGACTTGTCCCCGTGCCGGTGATTGGGGTGCCAACCAGCACAGGATATGGATATGGGGGAAAAGGAGAGGCGGCGCTGATGTCCATGCTCCAGTCTTGTGCCCCCGGCTTGACGGTGGTGAATATCGATAACGGCTTTGGTGCCGGGGCGACAGCAGCGTTAATTGCGAACCAGACGATCCAGGCGAGGCACCGGACAGCATGAAACGAGCAGCTTCTCGAAAACGCACCCACCCACTCATCGGGATTATTATGGGAAGTTCTTCGGATGCGGGGCATCTTGAGCCGGCACGAGAGATGCTGCGTCAATTTGACGTTCCCTTCGAGTTCAAAGTGGTCTCGGCTCACCGGACTCCGGACCAGATGTTCCGCTATGCGGAACAGGCTTCCGGACGCGGCATTGAGGTCATCATCGCGGCGGCGGGCGGAGCCGCGCACCTGCCGGGAATGGTTGCCTCCAAGACTTTTCTCCCGGTCATAGGTGTTCCAGTCAAGTCCAAAGCGTTGAACGGGCTGGATTCTCTTCTCTCCATCGTCCAGATGCCCGCGGGGATTCCGGTGGCAACAGTGGCCATCGACGGGGCTGCGAACGCGGCATTGCTGGCCCTGAGAATGCTCGGCATCAAATATCCGGAGATACAAAAGTTGTTGGACCGTTACCGCAAGGACCTTGAAGCGAAAGTCCTTGCGATGAAGGTGTAAGAACATTGATGCGCTTCCGAATACTTTCCCCTTTTCAGAACGAACGCTCCTGTGACTCAGCCCATCCATCCCCCCGCCACGATCGGCATTATCGGTGGCGGACAACTTGGCATGATGATTGTGCGCGAGGCCCAGCGCATGGGATACCGTACCGTCATATGGGACCCGGAACCCGGATGCCCGGCGTCGCGCCTTGCGGATGAAACCATCACGGCTTCCTTCAGCGATCGGGGAGCCGCAGAGCGGCTGGCAAAGAGTACCGACGTCGTTACCTATGAGTTTGAAAATGTTGATCCGGAGATTGTGGAGTGGATCGAAGGCATGAAGCCCGTGTTCCCGGGGAGCGGTATTCTCCGGGTTGCGCAGCATCGCCGCGAAGAAAAGGCGGAGCTCCAACGCCGCGGGTTCCCGACCGTTGAGTATAGCATGGCCGATGGCCCCGCAGAGGTTCGGAAGGCAATCCGGAACCTCGGGTTTCCGGTTGTTATCAAGACAGCCACCAGCGGATATGACGGGAAGGGGCAGAAGGTCATTCAAACGGCGGATGATCTCGAAACATGGGAGCGATCGGAAGGGAGTGGCGGGGAGTTCGTCGTCGAACGCTTCATCGACCTTCTCTGCGAGCTCTCGGTTGTCGTTGCAAGAACACGTGACGGCCTGATTGTGACCTTCCCCGTCGGGGAAAATGTCCATCGCGAGAATATCCTGCACAGGACCACCGTTCCCTCGTCCGTCTCCCCGGAGATTCAAGCGGAGGCGATACGCATCGCGCGTGCGATCATGGAACAATTCGATGTGGTGGGTGTTCTGTGCACGGAGTTGTTTGTGACGCGGGAGGGAAAGGTGCTGGTGAACGAACTTGCACCGCGCCCACATAATTCGGGGCACTACACACTCGATGCATGCGATATCTCGCAGTTCGAAGCAGTTGTGAGGACGGTCTGCGGCCTTCCGGTCAAGCAACCCCGGTTACTCACGCCATGCGCCATGATCAATCTTTTGGGAAAGCACCTGGAAAGGCTCTCCTGGGAAAAAACGATGACCCTTCCTGGAGTGAAGGTCCATCTGTACGGGAAAAAAGATACTCGCCCCAAACGTAAAATGGGACATATTACGTTATTGAATTACTCAAGGGACGAGGTTTGGAACTCCGTCACGGTGCTTGAAGAGATGATTGGCGAAGGGGAGACGGTTGTCGCCGGTCGCCGGGTTCCGGCGACCAACGTCATCGATCGTTAAAGAGAGAAGAGGGGCCATCGATGCAATGTCAACAATGTGGAACTTCGGTGCAGCCGGAGACTCGTTTTTGCCCGCAGTGCGGATGGAAGGTCGACATCCGGGTCTCCACCGAGGCAACTCCCCCGGCATCCCCGGGAGGGCGGAAACGATGGGTGTATGGTGGATTGATCGTCGTCATGCTGATCGCCGGCCTTTCCATCTACCTCAAGGTCTTGTTGCGCGAGTATCATCCTGTGATCGCCGAACAGCCGGAGGTGGTTGTCCAGTTCAATTATGGTGTTGAGCAGAAGATTGCCAGCGTACCGGTGAAGGCGCGGATGGATGGGAACGCTGTTGTCATCCCGCTCCAGGCGGTGCTGGACGCCAAGATCGTCAGGTTCTTTGATCCGGAAGGAGTCCAGGCGGTTCCGGTGATAGCGTATGTGACGCCGGAGGGAAAGATTGTCACCGCGATGAGCATCAGTGAAAACTGCCGATCAACGGATTTCTATTTGAAGGGGCACAATATCCATTGTGCGTCCTGCCCGTCGTACTGGAACATGTCAAGCCTTGAGGCCTATGCATGTTGCCAGATGTTTTACCCCGATCCGATCCCCAGTACGCTTGTGAATGCGCAAATCCGGGTCGACGCGGAGGTCCTCAGGAAGTGGAAGACCAGAGGGTGAGCGCGGGTCCTGCTGGTCCAACAAGGTTTCCCCACGATACTAACAAGGGATTGGCATGAGCAACAACACCACCCTCAATGCATGGGTTGATGAGTGTGTCCGGCTAACGAAACCCGAGTCCGTTCATTGGTGTACCGGAACGGAGGAGGAGTACCGCTCATTGATCCAGACGATGCTCAAGGATGGCACGTTGATCGAGTTGAATCAGAAGACCCACCCCCAGTGTTACCTTCACCGAAGTCACGCCAGCGATGTTGCCCGCACGGAAAACCTTACCTTTATCTGCACCACCAAAGAAGACGATGCAGGACCGACCAATAACTGGATGGCGCCGGCGGAGGCGAAGGAACGCGTCTCGAAACTCTTCGAGGGAAGCATGAAGGGGCGGACCATGTACGTGATCCCGTACCTCATGGGGCCGGTCGGATCGAAGTATTCCAAGGTGGGGGTTGAGATTACGGACAGCGCCTACGTGGCAGCCAACATGCATATCATGACACGCATGGGGAATGTCGCTCTTCAGCACCTGGGGGACTCCGACGATTTCGTGCCGGGGTTGCATTCGCTCGGCGACCTTTCGCCTGAGCGGAGATTTATCCTGCATTTTCCCGAGGAAAAACTGGTCTGGAGCATCGGATCCGGCTACGGTGGGAATGCTCTGCTGGGGAAGAAATGCTTTGCCCTTCGTCTTGCAAGTTCCATTGCCAGACAGGAAGGCTGGATGGCAGAGCATATGCTCATCATCGGACTTGAAGATCCGGCCGGCAAGGTGACGTATATGGCTGCAGCCTTTCCAAGCGCTTCCGGGAAGACGAACCTTGCGATGATGGTCTCCACACTTGCCAACCAGGGATACAAGGTATGGACCGTCGGGGACGATATCGCGTGGATGCATATCGACGAGGAGGGCCAATTACGGGCCGTAAACCCGGAAGCCGGCTTCTTTGGCGTTGCCCCGGGAACCAGCACTTCCACGAACCCGATCGCGATGGAAACGGTGAAAGCGAACACGATCTACACGAATGTTGCCCTAACGCCCGCCGGCGAACCTTGGTGGGAAGGGATCGGGGGCAATCCGCCGGAAGGCTTGATCGATTGGGAAGGTCACCGGTGGTCCAGGGAGAGCGGAAAAAAGGCGGCTCACCCCAACTCGCGGTTCACCGCGCCCGCCCGCCAATGTCCCAGCATTTCAAAACAATGGGAGGATCCGAAGGGGGTTCCCATCTCCGCGATCATCTGGGGAAGCCGTCGGTCCGTCACAGTTCCACTCGTCATGCAGGCGTTTGACTGGCAGCATGGGGTATTTCTTGGATCGGGCATGGGAGCGGAGACCACGGCGGCTGCGACGGGAGCGGTCGGTGTTGTGCGGCGTGACCCCATGGCGATGCTGCCGTTTTGCGGGTACAACATGGGAGATTATTTTCAACACTGGCTGAATATGGGGAAGCGTCTCAAGAATCCCCCTTTGATTTTCCGTGTGAACTGGTTTCGGAAGAACAAAGAGGGGAAATTCCTCTGGCCCGGGTACGGGGATAATATCCGGGTGCTAAAATGGATCCTCGAACGGATCCGCGGCGGAGGCAAAGCGCAGGAAACCGCCATCGGGTTTCTGCCGACGGCCGATGCCATCGATACCGACGGCCTGACGCTCCCCGCGGGGGCCATGGAGGAACTGACCTCTGTTGACAAGCGGGGATGGATGATAGGGGCGGATTCGATGGAGAAGTTCTATACTCGGTTTGGGGATCGCCTCCCGAAGGAAATTTGGGAAGAACATAAAGGACTCAAGACCCGCTTGGAAAAAATCCCGGGTTAAGCTAGGTGCATGCCGCGGCAGATCTGCTGCGAGGTGGCGCTTCCTCGTGAATCCTTCAACCGACAACTGAAAAGAGGCACAGTCCTATGAAACTCGATGTCCTGATTCGAAAACTCCTGCCCCATGACGATAAATTCTACGGCATGTTTGAGGATGCCTCCCGCAATATGGTAAAGGCGGCTGAAGCATTGAAAGATCTCTCTTTTGCCAAATCACTGGAAGAGCGCGAAGCCGTCGTCGGCCGCATCCGCGACCTCGAGCACGAGGGAGATGCCGTGACCCACAAGATTTTTTCGGAGCTGAACTCCACCTTCGTAACGCCGCTGGACCGCGAGGATATTCACCTTCTCGCATCGGCCATTGACGACATCGTCGATCATATCGATGGAAGCGCAACGCGCTTTACACTCTACAAGATCAAGGAGTGTCCGCAAAGGATGATCCACCTCATCGATGTCCTTTACCTCTCCATTGCCGAGCTCTCCAAGGCGATCAGCCTGATCCGGGATTTACACCAGTTTGAGGAACTGCAGAAACTATTTAAAAAGGTCAATGAATACGAAAATCAGGCCGACTCGATTTTTGAGGAGGCGATCGCCGACCTTTTTGAAAACGAGAAGGACCCCATCAACCTGATCAAGCTGAAGGAAGTGTATGTCGGACTGGAGACGGCAACGGACAAATGTGAGGACGCGGCGAACGTTCTGGAAGGCCTCCTGATCAAGCACGCGTAATTTCCAACCGCATTCACCTTCTTTTCTGCCATGACCCTCATCGTCATTATTATTTTGGTTGCACTGCTCTTCGATTTCCTGAACGGCATGAACGATGCCGCGAATTCCATCGCGACCATTGTCTCGACACGCGTCCTTTCCCCCCGTCTTGCCGTCTTCTGGGCGGCATTTTTTAATTTTGTTGCGGCGTTCGGCTTCGGCGTTGCCGTTGCAACGACGATCGGGAAGGGTATCGTGAACCCCGACCTCATCACCCAGGAACTGATCTTTGCCGGATTGATTGGCGCTATTGTCTGGACCCATCTCTGTACTCTGTACGGGTTACCGATCAGCGTTTCTCACTCCCTTATTGGAGGGTTGGCAGGCGCCGCAATCGCCAAGGAGGGTGTGGAGGCACTTATTCTCTCCGGTATTTATAAGGTTGTCATTTTCATTTTTCTCTCGCCCATGATCGGATTACTGATCGCGTTTTTTCTTATGATCGGTGTGACGTGGCTTTTCCGGCGGGCGTCCACGCGAAAGGTCGATCGGTTCTTTCGCGTGGGGCAGCTTCTTTCGTCCGCAGCCTACAGTTTGGGACATGGAACGAACGATGCTCAGAAAACCATGGGGATCATTGCTGTGCTCCTTTCATCCTCCAAGGTCGACATTCCGTCATGGATGTATGACCAGTCAATGGGATTTTATGTGCCGACATGGGTGATTCTCGCCGCTTATTCGGCAATTGGGCTTGGTACCTTGATGGGGGGATGGAAAGTGATCCGGACCATGGGCATTAAACTTACCCAGCTACGACCGGTCGGGGGTTTCTGCGCGGAGACGGGAGGAGCCGTGGTGTTGTTGGGGACCGCCATGTTCGGTATCCCCGTCAGCACAACTCATACGATCGCCGGAGCCATTATGGGAGTTGGAGCAACGCGCAGGATGTCGGCTGTTCGGTGGGGCATTGCAGGAAAAATTGTGGCAGCGTGGTTCTTAACAATTCCAATGTCGGGGCTTGTTGCCGGACTTATGTACCTTCTGTTCGATATTTTCTGATCAAGGGGTGGTCGACGAAGTCCGCAGGTCGCCTCAACTCTTCTGTGCGGAGGGCGCGTAAAACATGATCTCCGCCTTTTCCAGTGTCACCATCCCGCCGCACCCCGC
>JACPUH010000102.1 GCA_016192345.1 Ignavibacteriales bacterium
AGCAACAGCCTTCTCCCAATTCGGCCTGCGAACCGTTTTTGGTGAGCAGCTGCCGAATTGAGGATCCCGCTGAGCTGAGCGAAGCGGGATAAGCTGGACAAATTGACCCCGTAGCTCAACTGGATAGAGCAACAGCCTTCTAAGCTGTAGGTTGCGCGTTCGATTCGCGCCGGGGTCACAACAACTCAGATACTGCTGTCTCCAGTCTCTCCGATATGAGGATTCCAACGACCCTACACAGCCACACGCAATCACCCACATGAGCAAACGGCTTCTTATTCCCGGCGGATGTCTCGTTGCAGTGGGGCTGATGCTCGTGCTCCTTGCCGGACCGATCCAGGGGCTCGAAGAACGGGTGCTGACGAGCCGATACGCCATCCGCGGGGAGATACAGGCCGATACCAATCTTGTCATCCTGTACTTTGATAATGACGATATCGCCTCCCTGGGTGGCTGGCCCCTGACGAGGAATTACTATGCGCTTCTTATCGATGTGCTGACACGGAGCCGCGTTGTCGCGGTCGGGTTCGACATCCTGTTTGGCGAACACAACCTGCAGTTCCCGGAACATGACAATCTCCTCGCGTTGACAACGGCAGCCTCGGGAAAAGTCGTTCTCTCCTCGTACTTCCGCGTACTGCCGTCGGAATCCTCCCCTCAAAACAGCCCGGATGTCCGGATCAGTTTCCTTCCCTCCTTGCCGGGGAGCCGCTCTGGAACCGGTCTGCAACTTCCTTTTACCGAGCTGGCATCAGCCGCTTCCGGTATAGGCCACGCGAACCTGGTCGATGGAGCTATGGGTGCAGTTCCCCTGTTCGTCCGATCGGGCCCGGGAGCTGTTCCATTTTTCGGTCTTGAAGTGTTGCGGGTTGCGTTGGGAGTCGACCGTGATGAAGTTCGGGTGGAGGGAGGGAAGATGAGCCTCGCGCGGTCCCAGGCTCTCTATCAGATCCCGTTCGATGAGCATGGAACCTCCCTCCTCAATTTTCCGGGACCCATTTCCGTTTTCAAACGGTATCGTTGTATCGAGGTGCTCCGTTCGTATGAATTGCAGAGAATGGGGCTCAATCCCACTCTGGATCTCACCTCGCTGGAAGGGAAGATTATCCTGGTGGGTGTGATCGGGGAAGGGCGCAGCATCGTTGTCCAATCCCCCTTTGACCGACGCTTCCCTTCGATCGGTGTCCAGGCCACGTTCCTGGATAATGCCCTCACCGGGAGATTCCTCTCAGCGCCTGGGTCGATTGTCTCCATCCCTCTGTCACTTCTGCTCGTCGGATTTGCGTTATGGCTGTTTGGACGTCTCAGGTTCCTCACCTCGTTTACAATCACCGCGTTCATGCTACTCGTGTACGGCGTCGTGACGCAGTGGACCTTTGTGTCCTGGGGGATCGTGTTGCCGCTCGCCGGACCGGTCCTGTCCTTCCTTTTGTTCGCCACAGGGGCTGTGTTGTACGAGTATGGTATGGTTCGGAAAACCGTGGGAAGATTGGAAACCGACAAGCAAAAAGCCGAGAGTGAACTTCGCGCGCGCGAGCTCAAGCTGCAGGCGCTTGAACGCGAACTTCTCGACCGGCGGTCCAGGGCCGGCGGGGAGAGCCGTCCCGGAGACCTGGAGGAGATCCAACGTTATAAAGAAGAGATCAGAACTCTCTCAGCGCGTGTGAGCGATCTGGTGAAGTTCGAGCCCATCGCGGAGAACGATACGGGGGGCGGGGTGTTTGAAGGCATGGTCTATCAGGCGTCTGGCAGGATGAAGGAAACGGTTGAGTTGATCCAAAAAATTTCGACGAGTGACGCAAACGTGCTGGTTCTTGGGGAAAGTGGGACGGGGAAGGAGCTGGTGGCGCAGGCCATTCATCATCTCAGCCCCCGCGGGAAAAGACAATTCGTGACGGTGAATTGTGGGGCCCTGACGGAGACCCTCCTTGAAAGCGAGTTGTTCGGGCATGAGAAAGGTTCCTTCACGGGAGCGGTGAAGGATAAGATGGGACGGTTCGAATTTGCGGATGGCGGCACCATCTTCCTGGATGAAATTGCGGAGACAAGCGAGGCATTCCAGGTCAAATTGCTCCGCGTCGTCCAGTCCGGCGAGTTTGAACGGGTCGGCTCCACCATGACCTTGAAGGTCGATGCCCGGATTATTGCAGCCACCAACAAGAGTCTCAAAGATCTGGTTCAAGAAAAGCGTTTCCGGGAAGACTTGTACTACCGGCTGAACGTTTTTTCCGTCCAGCTTCCCGCATTACGGGAGCGAAAAGCGGACATCCCCCTCCTCGCACAACATTTCGTAACGCTGGAAGATCCGTCCTTCGCAATCTCCTCCACCGTTCTTGATGCGTACCTCCAGTACCCATGGCCGGGCAATGTCCGTGAATTGCAGGGGAGCATCAAGCGGGCTGCAATCCTTGCGAAGTCGGAAAAACGCAGCCTTATCCAGCTGAAGGACCTCTCCGAGGAGATCATCTCCTCTCTCAAAGGTCAGGTTGATATCGAGGATCAAATACTCGAGTTGCTCCGGAATAAAAAGTTCTCCCGGAGCTCCATTTCGGAGACGGCTGAGGAGTTGGGCGGACTCAATCGCGGTACGGTGGCGGAGTATTTTCGGGGTATATGCTTCAAGTACTTTTTCGAAAGTGTATGGGATAAAGAACTGACGATTGCGGGGATCGCGGGAAATCAAAATGGCGAAGCAAATGAAAGAGTCATGAAAAAGCTCTCAGAATATGTGGGGAATGTCGTTGAAGGAGTCCAGCAAGGCAGATCCCTTGAAGATGTGAAACCCTCTTTAAAGGCAAAATACAAAAACCTACCTCAGCGGTACCATACTATCCTGGACGAAGTGATCCGGGCATACCTTGACGGAAAGTGGCGCTAAGCCCCTTCCTCCAGTCTTTGTAATTTTTTCACGGATTTCTGCCGGAGTGGAGTTATTCCGGCAGTACACTCCGGCAATTCCGGCACTTCTCCTTTTTCCTTCGCTTCCTCAAAATCCCCCAAACAAGTATTAACCTGTTTCAATTCAACATGTTACTGCTGGCTTTTCAACTTCTTCAACCAAAGTGGGGATTGGCATAGGAGTTGGATAGGTTAGCGAAGTCTGGGGGATCATAATAACCGTTGATTAAGGGGGGAAAAGGGATGACGTCAAAAGAACAAGTGTATCTTGAGTCGATCATCGAGGGCAACAATTTGTTGACGACCGATGTTATCCCGTTGGATGACGGGGATGCGTATGCAACGGATTACAGGGGGGGATCGACAAAGATCGGCGAGCGGGGGTTCCCGTTGCGTTGGGGGAGGGTCATTCACAACGTCTGCAAATCCGTTTCCTTCGATGAGCAGACGGAAGAGTGTGTGATTGCAACGATCTCCCGGACGATCAATGGTATCATGAAGATCTCCGCTCCATACCAGTTGAGTACGCGCATGCGTCACGCCATCATCGAAAAGCCCTTTGTCGAACACAGCGTTCGCAAAGCGCAGTTCTCGAGGATCGGAAGAACCAAGGATCCTTCAAAAAACTGGAAGTTGCATGCGGTTTCCCTTGTGAGAGGTGGGACGGAAGACGCCAACGTGCTCATTGATGAACTGACCTTGAAGACCGGCGATGGAGAAATGATCTCACTCAAATCCCCGAACGAGAATATCTGGCCCTTCGGTCTGGATGATCCCCGCGTGGCCACGGTTGAAGGAGAGACCGATGTTGACGTTGCGGTGAAACTGAAAACTTCCGATTTCGAGCCGACGATGGTTGTTCTCCGGTCAGGTTTTAAGGGGGAGTGGGGACAAAGGACGTTATTGCCCCTTAAATCTGAGAATAAATCCGGAAATCGTTATTTGCATACTTACGAAAACACTGTCCGGGCACAGGCCAAGCCTGGAGTGTTTCATGCGGTGGTTGAAGCGATTCATCGGGAAACATTGTGTGAGTTGGATGGGGCGGTTTCGACAAGTTTTTGGGGGGTACCGTATGTCATCCAGTAATATCAGTAAGGATGGGTATCCCGGGCTTCCGCCTTCGTGGGGAACGGCGGGAGCCTAAAATTTATCCGGGGGACGGGCATCAATCTATTCGCGTGGATTGACTTTCAATAACTAACCAAGTCCGCCCCCGGATTTTTTTTAATAGGATTTTTCCTATATTCAACCAGTGCGATGGACAGTGCGATGAACCTCCGTATACCTTATATCATTCTTCTTGGCGCTCTGTTTGTTCTCCAAGCCTGCCGCCAGAACAACCCTATTACTCTCCAGGATGAAATCGGTCTTGACGAGCCCGTTGAGGTCCTTTTTCTGAAAGAGCAGCCGGATACCACAAGCACCTCTTCCGTGAAAGACCAGACTCAAACAACGGTCGACCTTACGGGGCTGCTACGGTCGGATGAACGAAACTATCCTGGAACGATCCTGATCGGTGGTGTGAAAACGGATCTTGAGGGAGGGAGGTCTTCGCTCTCCTACTCCCGCATCCTTCTGAGGGATTTGCAGGACACGGTGTGGGCAAAAGGGGGATGGGGATATTTTTCCGACAACCGGCTTATTGATGTGGGGAGGGCGACGTTGGATGACGTCGAGTTTGATGTCACCCAAATCATTACTCAATTACGGACAGTCAATTTCGTGGTCCCGCTCAGCGTTGGTGTCATACACAAGCTGGGAAATGACGGGAACCAGCCGGCGAGACCCATGCAATACCTCCCCCAGCATACGTACTTCATCAGCGCCCAGGGAAAGCGGTACGGGAAGAACGGTGAGCACGAACTGAAAAAATTCCAGCTCCCCATCCAGAGCCCGGACGAGGTAACGATCACCAGCCTGCAGTCGAACAGTTTCGTGTTCCGGGACGAGGATATGGTTCTGCGGTGGCGTGGCGAGCCGGGACAACGTACCAAGGTGATTTTCAGTACCTACGACGAAAAAAATGGAAGAGCCGAAACGCCGCTGATCCAGTTTACAGCGTATCCGAGGAACGGAGCCCTGACGATCTCCTCGAAATTGCTAAAGCTCATCCCTTCGACAAATACCGGCAAAGTCCTTCTTTCCCTGATATCGGTCAATCAGGTGGAGGTCTCTCTTGAAGGATATCCGAGCAAAGTGTTGCTTCAAGCCGCTTCGATCCACAATATGGTTGTCTCCCTGCGCTGACTTCGGGGCGCAGCGCTGGTTCACGCTTCCTTCAGCAGTTCACGCGAAACGATTCTCACGCGAGCGAGGTCGTACTGTAGAGGGTTCATGAAATTTCCGTTGACATTGATGCTTGCCACCAGCTTGCTGGTCGCCGTTGCCCACGGGCAATATCTCAGTTCCTCACGGGGCATGGGATTGGGGGCGTACACGGCGCTGGTGAACGACCTCTCGGGCCTCGATTGGAACCCGGCCGGGTTGGTGCAGGTGCGTGACTGGGAGTTGAGCGGTTCAAACATGTTCTCATCCGAAACACGGGGCCTGAGTTTTCAGACAATAGGGGGGACAAAGCGGTTCCTGGAGAACCATTCCTTCTCGCTTCGCTATTCCCCCGGCCTGGTCATGGAGTTCATCGTCCCAAGCACATTCCAGTTTCAAAACGGGCAGCCCATTACGTTCGACAAGAGGATCAACTACCGGGAATCGTACGCTTTCGGGTACGGGTATCAAATGACCCCCGATGTTGCCCTTGGTTTCAGCGGCCGGTTACGGGAGGAGTTCATCGCGGATACTCGACCGTTTATTGAACAGGACACGGTCGCCCGCGTACGGGTGGTCGAGTACAATGCGAGCTCCTGGAACATGGACATCGGCATGCTTTGGAACCCGGACCCTTCCTTCAGCATGGGGATTGTCGCCAAGAACCTGTTCCGGATGAAGGAGAGCACCTTCCCGCAAGAAGTCGAATCGTACGCCCTCCGTTCTCTCAAATCGTTGCGGCTGGGCATGAGCTACAGGCCTTCGTGGTTTGCAACCTTTTCCATCGATTTCGACACCGAGCGTCAGGGGGGATTCGGCTCAGAGTGGAGTATTACCGACGGTCTTCAATTTCGCCAAGGATCTGTTTTCGGCTCGCAGTACTCCCCCTTTGTTGCTGCCGTCTCCGGGGGATTGGGATTCAGTTATGAGTCGGTCCGCTTCGATCTCAGCTATCTCCATTTTTTCAACCCGACGGACCGATCCAAAGTAACTGTGCAGGATTTTGTTTCCAAAGGAGTGAAGGATATCGCCTTCAACCAGTTTACGCAGAGCCAGGGCATGCTGACGATCAACGTTCCACTTGGCCGCACGCGGGAGTATATCGCAAGAATCGAGTACGTGACGATCTCGAGCGAAGTGTATCCCTCGTCCTACCATGTGCACGCCGTCAGGCCCATTGGAAAGGCGAGAGTCCGCAATATCTCGCAGAAACCTATACAGGCACGGGTATCGTTCTTTGTTGATCAGTATATGGATCGTCCCACCGAAACGCCGTCGCTCTATATCGGTCCGAATGAGGAGAGAGAAATTCCGATGTATGCCATTTTCAACGATGCGATCAGGTTTGTTCCGTCCATGGTCCTGCGCGCCGCGGAAGTCTTGGTGAAGGCCTCTCCGACGGAAGAATATGACGACCGGAGCCAGGCCCGTTTGATCATCCGTGGGCGCAACGATTGGGACGGGGATGCGATGACCTTGCGGAGTTTTGTCACTCCTGAGGATCCCGACATCCTCCGGTTTACCCGAAACGTTGTGAACCAGCAAAAAGAGGTTCTTGCCGAAACGTCGGGACTGTTGGAGAAATTCAACACCGCGTCGATCCTCTTCAATGAATTTTCTTCGCGGTTGTCATACGTCAACGACCCCCGTGGCAGCAAGGACCGCGTCCAGTATCCGTCCGAGACCTTTGCGTTGCGCGGCGGCGATTGCGATGACATGACGGTGGCGTACGCCTCGCTCCTCTCCAGTGTCGGTATCAGCACGGCTTTTATCGATGTCATACCGCCCGACCGGACGCACGACGCCCATATCTTCCTGATGTTCGATACGGGGGTCCCTGCATCCCAGGCGGAGGTGGTCAGCAACAACCCGAAGCGGTATGTGGTGCGCAAGAACGAGCGGGGCGAGGAGACTGTCTGGCTCCCCATCGAAACAACGATCATGACCGATGGATTCCAGAAGGCTTGGGAAGTCGGGGCCAAAGAGTATTTTGACCACGTCGAGGTGGGGTTGGGGGTAGTGCGGGGGTGGGTGCGGGTGGTCGATGTCAGGCCGATGATGTAATACAGTGTGAGAAAGGATCTCCGTATGATGAAACGAATTATCACAACAGTCCTTCTTGGCTTGTTCGCCATTCCTGTGCTCGCGAACGACTTTACCGTGAAAACTGTCAGGGGAACGGCCGAAGTCAGGCGCGGAGTCAACGAAGAATGGAAAAAACTGAAAGCCGGTGATATCCTGAAGCCGGAGGACACGATGCGCACCGGCAAGTCGGCGGCGGCGACCATCGAGTCGGTAAACAAAACGCTTTCCGTTCCCGAGCTGACGATGATCGACATTTCCGACGTCCGGAACCTGACGCAGGAGGAGTTTCTCCTGAAGCTTGCAATGGAAAACATCCTTGCCGTTCCGGAACGGGAGGAGAACGAAACCACCCTTCCCTCCACCACGGTGCTTAGAGGCAGCAATAAGGAGAAGGAGGTCCTGGAGGATGCACGCCCACTTGAAGTAGGAACGATGCAATTGCAGGGGGCGAGGGTTCTCTTCGACAATGCGTTCTTTGGTACTTCGATCCTCAAGACAAAAGAAACCTTCCGGACGTATCCGGAGCTGAAATTGAACTACGATGCACGGATCCTGACCGCTCAGGCATTCGAAAAGATGCACCTCACGAATGAGGCGGTTGCCGAGTACGCTCTGCTGGCCAAGGAAACCCTGACGCCGGCGCAGCAGAAAGTCGTGCAGGGTTCCATCGGAAGGCTGAAGCGGAAGTAACGGATCGCTTTCGGGTTTGTCTGCGAACCTCCTTGGGAAAAACTCTCAAGGAGGTTTTTTATTCCGGGTATGCTCATCTTGCTATTCCCTCAAATATCTTCTACATTTGCCAGGTTTTTCCACGGTGTCATGGCTTGAATGAGGTTCAACCACACCTACGGTCCCTTGTCAGCTGACGTCATCCTTCAAACAACCAACCTGAGCAAACGGTACCGAAAGCGGTGGGCCGTTCGCAATCTGAACCTTGAAGTCCACCGCGGCGATATTTTCGGATTCCTTGGCCCCAACGGCGCCGGAAAAAGCACCACCATCCGGATGCTCCTCTCCCTGATCAAACCTACAGCCGGCGATGTCCACTTGTTCGGTCGTTCCCTCCACACGGAACGGAACCATGCCTTGAAGTCCGTCGGAGGCATCGTCGAAAAACCGGATTTCTACCTGTACCTCTCCGCATACAGGAATCTTGAAATAGTCGGGGCTCTCAACGGGGGGACCAGCCGCGAACGCATCCTGGAAGTTCTCGGGTTGGTGGGCCTCGGCCAGCGTGTCTCCGATACGGTCAAGACGTATTCCCATGGCATGAAGCAGCGCCTCGGTATTGCCCAGGCACTCCTGTCCGATCCGGAACTTGTTGTGCTCGACGAACCGACGAACGGGCTCGACCCCCAGGGGATGAAGGAAATTCGGGATCTTATCCACCACCTCTCCCACGATCGGAAGAAAACGATTTTCCTCTCCTCACACCTCCTGAACGAAGTGGAACTGGTGGCGAACCGGATGGCGATCATCAACAAGGGAGAACTGGTGACGCAGGGGGAGGTGAAGAAGCTCCTGGACGAGGGGGAGAAGTACGTCCTGCTCCGCGGCAAACCGAAGAAAAAACTCCGGGAGGTGCTGGGGAAGCAGCCGTACGCGACCCGCATCAGGGAGATCGATGACGGGTTCGAAGTTGCCATGCCCTTCGACCTCGTGCCGAAGCTCAACCGGGCGTTGGTGCGAAACCACGTTGAGGTTCAGGCAATGATCCCGCGAAGGTCCCTGGAGGATTTCTTTCTCTCGATCACGGAAAATGAATCAAAAGCCTAGAATTGCCCGAGCATCTTTTCCGAGCCGGCTTCCATGAGTTGATCGTACGGGAGGCGGTATGAGCGTTGTTGACGGCAGGGAGCTATGATCCGTTTAATTTATTTCGAACTTCTCAAAACCTTTCTCAAGAAACGAACCTATATCGGCTTCGCGATTATTTTGTTGATCGTCCCGTTGATTGAAATCGCGATGAAGCTGGAGGGAGGGAGATTCCTGCAGGCGACGACCCGCTCCCTGCAGCAGGACTTTTTCTTCGTCGGCAACCTGTTCAATGGCTGGCTCGTTTCGTACAACATGATGAACAGTCTTTGGGTGCATATTCCCCTCCTGGTCTCCTTCGTGGCGGGGGATATGCTGGCAGGGGAGGCGACGGCCGGGACGTATCGCCTGATTCTCATCAGACCGGTTTCCAGAACGAGAATCCTCTTGTCCAAGTACGTCACAACCGTTCTGTACACCCTGATCTTTGTCTTTTTTCTCGGCGCCCTCAGCATTGGAATGGCCCTGCCGTTGTTGGGGAGAGGTGACCTCGTCGTGTTTAATCGCGGGATCCTGATTCTCCCTGAAGCGGACGTCGCGTGGCGGTTTATCGTTGCCTATGGACTGGCAGCATGGATGATGCTGACCATTGCATCCCTTTCGTTTTTTCTCTCTTCGTTCGTGGAGAATGCCATCGGACCGATCGTCGGAACGATGGGAGTGTTGATCGTCAGCCTTGTGGTCCTGACGATCCCGGTTGAGTTATTCGAGTCGATCCGGCCGTACCTTTTTATGTACTACACCAACGTGTGGCAAAAAGTTTTCATGGATCCCGTTCCGTGGACGGCGATCGGGAACGACGCCCTCGTGCTCGGGGGGTATTCCGCTGCCTTCCTGGGGGCGACATGGTTTATTTTCGTTCGAAAGGATATCGTCTCCTGAAAGGTCGTCCAACAAGGAACACCATTTAAGAAAGGAACTTCATGGATATCTATGTCGCAGCGGTTGTGCTCTACATTGCCATCCTGACGGGTTTCGGTATCTACAAAAGCCGGTCTGTCAAGACCCAGGATGATTTCATGGTTGCCGGAAGAAAGACTTCCGCGATCTTTCTTGCGGGGACGCTCATTTGTTCGTGGATCGGATCGGGGAGTCTGTTCGGGGGGGCCGGCCTTGCATTCCGCATGGGCTTTTCAGAACTCTGGATGAGCGCAGGGGCATGGGTGGGTATTGCCATTGTATATTTCCTTGCGCACCGGGTCCGGAGGATCTCGCAGTACACCGTGGCGGACATTCTGGAGAAGCGGTACAACTCCGTTGCGCGCGTCTTCGGAAGCTCAGCGGTGATTATCGCGTACCTGACGATCGCCGGCTACCAGTTCCGCGGAGGGGGGAGGCTCCTGAATATTCTCACAGGCATCGACCCGCTTTGGGGGGGGGCGATCACCTGCGTTGTCGTCATCCTCTTCACCGTCGTTGCCGGGATGGTCTCGATCATCACCATCGATCTCTTCAACGGTGTGATGATGACGATCGGGGTCCTGCTTGCCGTCCCACTCGTGTACTCGGCCGTTGGCGGGGCGGAGCAGCTTGCCACCCTCCCCGCGGAACGATTCACGGCGTTCGGGGGGCATAACTTGACGTGGGCGATGGGCGTGTTCTTTCCCACCTTTTTCCTGTTGCTGGGGGAGAGCAGTATGTATCAGAAATTCTTTGCCGCGAAGGATGAGTCGACCGCGCGGCGCGCAGTGGTGGGAATGATCGTCGGTGTGATCATCGTTGAGAGCATGCTGTGTGCGCTCGCCGTGTTTGGCAGCGCAAAATACATCAACCTTGCCCCGTTCGTTGCCGCCGACGGTTCCATCGACCGGGCGACGACGGAGACGATCATCCTCCACCTTGCCCGGTACGATCTTCCGACGGCTGCCGGCGTACTCCTGTTGTGTGCCGCGGTCGCGATCATTCTTTCCACCGCCAACTCGTACCTCATGATTCCCTCCACAAATATCACGCGGGACTTCTACCAGCGTTTCATCAATCCGGAGGTCTCACAACCGGCCATCGTCCGGTTCCAAAGGATCTCGATCGTCGTACTGGGGATCATCGCGTTCGTGATGGCAAACTTTTTCAAAACGATCCTCGACATGGCTTTTACGGCTTATACCATGGTCGGTGCCGGCCTCACTCCGGCGCTGCTCGCCGCATTTCTTTGGAAGCGGGTGACGGTTGCGGGTGGGGTCTCTTCCATTATCGCAGGGATGGGGACGACGATCGTCATCACCATCTTCAACTTCATAGTCCCCGAGAGCGCCATGGAGACCGACTACATTATTATCCCCGCTGCGATTGCGTCGATTGTCTGTCTCATTGGTGTCAGCCTGCTTACCCCCCCATCTCCGGAGGAAAAGTGGAAACCGTTCGTCGATACAAAAGGGATGTGATGCTCTTGCGCAGGGGCATGGTTGTTCTTGCGGCCATGGGAGTTGCTCTGATCGGAGCACAGGCCCAGGCCCCGCCCACGGCGGCACAGATCCTTCTGAACGTTGAACAACGGGGGGCCGACGTGAGGGATTATATTGTCGATGTCCAGGCGGAGGTCGACATGGAGCGGATGAGAATCCCGCGGATGAAGGCGACGATGTACTTCAAACGCCCAAACAAAGTGCACGTGGAGTCACCCAGCTTTGCCATGTTGCCGCGTGAGGGGCTCGCGCTCGATCCTGCGGCCATGCGGGAACAGTATGACGTCTCCTTGGTGGGGGTTGATGACACCGCGGGCATCAAGATCTATAAGCTGCAACTGGCGGCAAAAGCAGCTTCGACGCGGCTGAGGCAGATGTTTGTCTGGGTGAATGGGGGCCACTGGACAATCATGAAGATGGAGACCATTCCCTATCAAGGGAGGGTTCTGACGATGCTCTTTACCTACGCACTGTTCGAGGGGAAGTACTGGCTGCCGCAATCGATGAAAGTGGAATTCGAGGCGCCTGGACGTGATACCACAGGCGTGAGGAGCGACCCCGCGATTGCTCCCTCTCCACAATGGGATGAGATGCGTCGTCCGCTGAGAAGCGGATCGATCAGCCTGGTGTATGCAAACTACAGGATCAACACCGGATTGGGGGATGAGATGTTTGAGGGCAAAGAGTCGCAGAGGCGCGACTGACACCTTGCGGTCTTATCAGGGGGAGGCGATCGGAAGCATGACGGTCACGGTGGTCCCCTTCCCCAACTCGCTTTGAATGACCACGCTTCCGCCGTACAGCTCGATGAGCCGTTTGACGAGAGCCAGGCCCAACCCGGTTCCCTGTTGTTCCCGTTTGCTTCGCTCAAACTGGTTGTAGGCGCTGACCTCAGCAACCTGTCGGTCGCTCATGCCGATGCCTTGGTCCATGACCGACAACCGGAACACACTCCCGGATCCTTCTGTTGTGACATGCACGGGGGTTCCCGCGTTTGAAAATTTCAATGCATTATCCACCAGCTCCTCGACCACTCGTCGCGCGTGAGCGGTGGAGATGGCTGCTTCTCCACCCGTAAGATTCACAACGACATCCCCTCCCCGTTCTGCTTCCGCGCTTTTCTTCTTGGCAAGTTCCTCGATATGCATCTCGAGCATCGCTGTCCGTTCGGTTCGCAACAATGCTACGCGTTCCGGGTCGGAGGCGAGGATCTCCAGCTGGGCGTACGAAAGAAAGTTCTCAATTAGATTGCCAAGACGGTTGGCTGACTTCAGGACGAGACTTGCCATTTCGGAGATCTCGGCGGATGTCAAGTTGGGATTATCGTCCCGCAGCACTTCGGCAAAGCCGACAATACCGCTCAGGGGGGTTCGAATTTCGTGGGGGAGGGAGAGGGTAATGCTCGATCGCAGCGCTTGCAGCCTTCGTTCGGCATGCTCGTTGCTTAACCGGCTCTTCTCCAGCCGGGAGCGGATCGCCCCGAGGAGTTCAGGAATGGCAATGGGTTTCGAAAGAAAATCATCCGCGCCCAGGTCCATCCCCTGCCGCATATTTGAACGGTCTGCCAGGCCGGTCAGGAAGATCAGGGGGATGGTCGCGGTGGATGGATTTTGCCGGAGGCGTGCAAGTGTGGCATAGCCGTCGAGATTGGGCATCTGGACATCACAAAGGATCAGGTCGGGGAGAGTGGAGAGGGCGAGATCGATTCCTTGACTGCCATCGGAGGCCTGCAGGGTTTCAAGCCCTTCCTGCGCCAGGGCTGAGGCAATCATCTCCCGAACCATGCCGTCATCATCAATGATCAGGATTTTTGACACGATGCGAAGGTCTTTCGGTAATGGGACTTCAGGATACGGCAAAGTTCAAAGAGAAACAAGAATACCCCTGATTTCAGAGCCTTTCATCCCTGTTCGAACCTCATGAAAAAAAGAGTTGACATTCAGCAGGCTGTGGTTTATATTTAGGCTGTCCTAAATTTAAAATTAGATAATCAGAAGCAAGGAACGAGCATGCAGGGACGATTGACAGTAACGCGACCGTTCATGGTCGGGAGCGTCATCCTGGCTTTGTCCGGGATGGCGGGTTGCACAGCGCTCTTTACCGGTCCCGTGGAGGAAGGGGAAACATTCGACCAACCGCTGCCCGGCCTCACTCGTGCACAGCAACTCGCGTTCGCCCGCGGTGATGAGGCTTTCGAGAAGGCGTTCTCGGTGAAGGAGGGGCTGGGCCCGATCTTCAACCAGCCATCGTGTGAGGGTTGCCATGCCGGCGATGGTAGGGGCCATCCGCGCACCAACCTGATCCGCTTTGGCCGTAATGCGGGGGGAGTGTTCGACCGACTGGATACGGAGGGGGGACCACAGCTCCAGGAGCGTGCCATTCCCGGCGTTGCGCCGGAGACGCTTCCCGCACATGCAAACGCGATTTCCGTCCGGAGTGGCCCACCGGCTTTCGGTCTTGGACTGGTCGAAGCTATTCCGGACGCGGTCATCCTCGCCGGGACAGACCCGAACGATGCGAATGGTGATGGTATCTCGGGGCGCCCGAATATGGTCGTTCCCCCGGACTGGGTGGGTGTTCCTCAGACTCCCTCGGTGGGCAGATTCGGCCGAAAGGCCGGCGTCGCTTTTCTGTTTCAACAGGTTGCCAACGCCTATCACCAGGACATGGGAATTACCTCCGATGTTCTCCCCAACGAAAACCCTCATCCGGTGAATGGGACTTTAGGGGATGATGCCCCCGACCCCGAAGTATCGCGGGCCACCATCGATGATGTCCTATTCTATCTTCGTACTCTCGCTCCGCCAAAGCGCGGGCCGGTAACCCCGGAGGTGAAACGGGGTGAGCAGCTTTTTCAACAGATCGGGTGTGCATCGTGCCACACTCCTTCCATGAAGACGGGAACGCACCCGACGATCGCGGCATTGAGTCAAGTTGACGTTCCCTTGTACTCCGATTTGCTGCTTCACGACATGGGTCCCGATCTTGCGGATAATTTTGTCGAAGGTGAGGCGGGGGGCACGGAGTGGCGTACCGCGCCGCTTTGGGGCTTGCGTCTGGTGGGGGACCATCTTGGGGGAACCCACTTCTACCTGCACGATGGCCGGACCTCCGATGTGCGTGAAGTTATTCAATCCCATGGCGGGGAAGCGGCCCAAGCCAGGACACGTTTCTTCGGATTGTCGAAACAGGACCAGGACGCCCTGGTAATGTTCCTCCTTTCCTTATAGAAAGCTGAAGATGGCCCCATCAAACCGAAGGATATTTCTTCAGCAGGTCGGTGCCCTCGCCGGCACGATACTTCCTGTTATCATTACGTCCGGGGGCTGTGCAACGGGACTCACCGCCTATCGATCACCGGTTTCGGAGGGGAAGGCAGTTCTGAAGCTTGATGAGTATCCGGAGTTGGCCTCGGTGGGGGGCGCCATCGAGCTGGAAGTACCATCTCACCACGAGAGCATCATCGTCGTACGAACTGGTGAGGAAATGTACGCCGCTGTTTCGCCGACGTGTACACACCTCGGTTGCACGGTGCGCAAGGAGCCCTCGTTTTTCCGCTGTCCGTGTCACGGCTCGACGTACTCTCTGGAAGGGTCCGTTGTCCGCGGTCCTGCCGAGAAAGCACTTGAGCGGTACCCGGTTCAATTCATCAATAATCAACTAACGATCCTGCTCCGACCATGAAGAAGTTTATGACCGTAGCCCTTTCCCTTATCATGCCTTTTTCCTGGGTATTCGGGAGCCCTCTCTTTTCCGAACCCACGCAGGACACCACCGGGCAAAAGACCGAACGTCCTTTTGTGGCGGGGGGATATTACGATAAACCCTTTGTAACCCGCCTCTTTGGCAGGACGGCCATAGGGGGGTACATGGAAGCCCTCTGGAAACTTGAAAGGGCGGAAGGGGTCAACGAAGGCCCATCGTTTGAGGCGAGGCGGTTCAACCTCTTCACACATTCGGTTGTGGCAGACCGGTTGCGGGTGGCTGCCGAACTGGAATTCGAGCATGGGACCGAGGAGATCAAGCTCGAGTTTGCGTTCCTGGATTTCGAAATTCACCCTGCGCTGACCTTTCGCGGAGGAATCCTGTTGTCGCCGATTGGCAGGTTCAATCTCACCCACGACAGCCCCCTCAACAATCTGACCGAGCGTCCCCTGGTGAGCACGCTCATCATCCCCGCGGCCTTATCGGAGGTGGGGATGGGCTTCTACGGAGCCTTCTTTCCGAGCGCAGAGTCGCGCCTCACGTACGAAATTTACGCGGTCAATGGCCTTCACGACGGACTCCTGGCGGGTGCCGGGGGGACGCGTATCGCGGAGGGTCGCGGTGCGTTTGATGAGGATAACAATCCACTCCCCTCGCTCGTGGGGCGTCTTACCTACAGCCCCCTCGTTGCGCTGGAGATTGGTGCTTCGCTCCACACCGGCCCATACAACCGGTACCAGGTGGACGGCATTCAGGTTGACGATAAACGAAACCTGACCATTGCGGGATTGGATTGGGAGTACCGGCAGGGGACGTGGGATGTGACCGGGGAATACGCCCGGGCTTCCATCGATGTGCCCCCCTCGCTCCGGGGGTTGTTCGCTGAACGGCAGCATGGGTTGTACACCCAGGTGAATTATCATTTTGGACGTGGCTGGATCACGATGATGCCTCGTTCGCGTTTCGCAGCGGTGGGCCGGTACGAAGTGGTGGACCTGGATGCAGACATCGCCGGGGATGCCATCCAGCGGTTCAGTCTCGGGCTGAACTTCCGACCGGTGGAAGATACGGTCTTCAAACTGGACTATCGCACCGACCTTCACTGGAGCCGCGTTGACGTTCCGAAGCGAAGTGTCGGTGTCAATTTCAGTGTTGCAAGTTATTTCTAGCGGACGACGAATTTCCACGATACGAGGAAGATCCATGGCGAGCGAACAAGTCGAGAACTATCTCAAAAACATTTACAAGCTTGAAGAACAGGGGGGGAGGGTGACGACGTCGTCGCTCTCGGAACAACTTCAAATTTCCGCCCCGTCTGTGACCGAGATGATCAAGAAACTGGCGGAGGAAGGAAGTGTTACCTACACCCCCTACAAAGGAGTGGAATTGACCGAACGGGGACGCAAGAAGGCCCTGCGGATCATCCGCCGCCATCGGCTCTGGGAGCTTTTCCTTGTCGAAGTCTTAAAGTATGATTGGGA
This sequence comes from Ignavibacteriales bacterium, assembly GCA_016192345.1. Taxonomy (GTDB): domain Bacteria; phylum Bacteroidota; class Ignavibacteria; order UBA10030; family UBA10030; genus UBA6688. The sequence goes on from JACPUH010000102.1 coordinate 16,655, forward strand.
TGAGATCGACGAGGAAGCGGAACGGTTGGAGCACATCACCTCCGAAAAACTGGAGCAGCGGCTTGACAAGGCGTTGGGGTTCCCGCGACGCGATCCGCATGGCGATATCATCCCGTCACCCGAGGGGAATCTGGAAGCGGTGAACCATAGGCTCCTCTCCGATGTTAAGCCGGGGGTGGTTGTCCTGGTCTCTCGCGTCAGCGATTCGAGCCCGGAAGTGCTGCAGTATGCTGCCAAGCTGGGGATTCTTTTGAAGCGCAAGATCAAGGTGAAGGAACGGATCGAGTTCGACGGTTCGTTGCGTGTGGAGATCGGTAAGAAGGAGCAATTCATCAGTTCCAAGCTGGCCAAGAGCATTTTTGTCGAAATCCCGGAGCGGTAAGCGTATGACCCCTTTTGAAACATTGCTTGTCGGAACCGCGGTGCTCGTTGTCTGTGCCCTCCTCGTGTGGCCGCGCACCGGACTTCTTGCCCGATGGCGGCATGCTACCGACCGGTCTGCGCGCATCCTCATCGAGGACGCACTCAAGCATTTGTACGATTATGAGTACCGGAAGATTCCCCCCACGCTGGAAAGCCTTGCCGGTACGCTCTCTGTCACCGGGGATGAGGCGGTCAAACTGATCACTCGGCTTGAAGCGCTCCGATTGGTGGAACGCAGGAACCTTGAACTCTGTCTGACGCAAGGGGGGCGGTCGTATGCGCTTCGCGTCATCCGCCTGCACAGGCTCTGGGAACGATATCTTGCCGATGAAACAAACGTCCGGGAAGCGGAGTGGCATACGGAAGCGGAGCGGAAGGAGCACGCGATGACCTCCGATGAGGCGAACAGCCTCGCCCGAAAGCTTGGCGATCCCTTGTTTGATCCGCATGGCGACCCGATTCCCACGGCCACCGGCGTCCTGCCGTCGCCGCAGGGAAAGCCACTCACATCGTTGGCGGACAATGAAGTTGGCGGCATCGTGCATCTGGAGGACGAGCCGGCGGCTGTTTATGCTCAACTTGTAGCAGTCGGGCTGGTTCCCGGCATGCAGGTGAGGATGATCGGGCAATCACCGGAACGGGTTGTGTTTGAGACGGCAGGGAACGAGGTGATCCTCGCCCCCGTTGTCGCTGCAAATGTTTCGGTGGTGGTGTTGCCGGTGGAGAAACGCCGCGAGGGACCCTTCAAGACTTTGAGTTCCCTTGCCGTAGGAGAACGCGGGTTGGTGACAGAACTTTCGCCTGCCTGCCGCGGTTTGCACCGGCGAAGATTGATGGACCTCGGCATTGTGCCCGGGACGGTGATTGAAGCCGAATTACGCAGTCCGGGAGGCGACCCGACGGCGTATAGAATCCGCGGTGCAACGATCGCCCTTCGGAAACAACAGGCCGATCTTATTTATGTTTCTGAGTCGACGGGAACCCCATGACAACCATGAATCCTCAGCAATGTGAAGTCTGCCCCGTCAACAAGGATGCGAAACTGATCCGACTGGGGTTGGAGGCCGGGAAGTTTGAGTTCGTCGTTGCGCTCGCTGGAAATCCTAATGTGGGGAAGAGCACGGTCTTCAACAGCCTCACCGGCTTGCGCCAACACACGGGGAACTGGCCCGGGAAAACCGTGGTGCGGGCGGAAGGTGCGTTTTCGTTCGATGGGAAACGATACAAACTGGTCGACCTTCCCGGCACCTACTCTCTCCTCTCCACCAGCACGGATGAAGAAGTGGCGCGGGATTTTATCCTCTTCGGCCAGCCGGATGTGACGGTGGTTGTGGTGGATGCAACGCGCCTGGAAAGGAACCTGAACCTCGTCCTGCAGGTCCTCGAGATTACGGAGAAGGCGGTCGTCTGCCTCAACCTGGTTGATGAAGCCAAACGACACGGGATCGTGGTGGATGAGCGAGCACTCATGCGGGACCTTGGCGTGCCGGTCATTCCGACGGCCGCGAGAACTGACCAGGGGATCCCTGCACTGCTTCAGGCCATAGCGGAGGTTGCCACCGGTGCCTTTGTCTGCAAGCCCAAGCGATTTCCAATCGAGTCCGGAGTTTTGCGCAAGGCGATCAGTAAGATGACCGCGAAGGTCCAGCTTGCATTCCCTTCGCTCCCCAACCCTCGCTGGGTGGCATTGCGATTGCTGGAAGGGGACCAACGGATTGTCGAGGCGATCAAAACCGGTGAACTGGGTGACCTGACACGTCAAACGGCTCTGGAAAAGTCGCTGACAGGAAAAGGAACAAAGGAAATGAACGATGAGCACGCCCATGCATTCTAAGCCGGAGCAGATCCTCACCACGGCGAGTACGCTCCGCTGGGAGATCGGCGAACGACTTCATGACGCGACTATCGAGTCGCTGTACCGGGAAGCGTCCCGTATAGCAGGCCGGGCCGTGATTCTCAAAGACGGGAAACCACGTTTTTCCTTCGATCGCACGCTCGACCGGCTTGTGACAAGCAGGGTATTCGGGTTTCCCCTGATGTTCCTCATGCTTGCGGTCGTGTTCTGGATTACGATTGAAGGAGCGAACGTACCCTCCGGACTCCTGGCCAATTTTCTTGTCGACATCGCTCATCCGTTTCTCAAGGAAACCGGAACCTCTCTCGGGTTCCCTTGGTGGTTAAACGGTTTCCTGTTTGACGGGATGTATCTGGCCATGGCGTGGGTCATAAGCGTGATGCTTCCCCCCATGGCGATCTTTTTCCCGATGTTCACGCTCCTGGAGGATTTCGGTTATCTGCCCCGCGTGGCTTTCAACCTGGATGCCTTGTTCCGCAGGGCGGGGGCCCATGGGAAGCAGGCGTTGACGATGGCGATGGGGTACGGATGCAATGCGGCCGCGATCATCTCCACGCGCGTCATCGACAGTCCGCGGGAGCGGCTCATCGCCATCCTGACGAATAACTTTGCGCTCTGCAACGGACGCTGGCCGACACAGATACTGGTCGCCACCATTTTTATCGGGGCATTGGTCCCGTCTCATCTTGCCAGCGCAGCCTCCGCATTGGCGGTTGTCGGGGTCGTTCTGATCGGGATCTTTTTTACGTTTCTCGTTTCATGGGGACTTTCGAGGACGGTATTGTCGGGGGAGGTTTCGACGTTTAGTCTTGAGCTTCCGCCGTATCGTCCACCGAGGATCTGGCGGACTCTTTATACCTCGGTCATTGACCGGACGCTCATCGTTTTATGGAGGGCAGTGATCTGGGCGATTCCGGCGGGGGCCGTCATCTGGCTTGTCTCCAACATTCACATCGGTGGTGAGAGCATCGCTGAATGGACGATCGGCTCGCTGAATCCGCTGGGGATCCTTATCGGTCTGAACGGCGTCATCCTCCTGGCCTATATTATCGCCATCCCGGCAAACGAGATTGTGATTCCGACGATTTTAATGCTGACGGTCCTGGTGACGGGCTCTGCGGAAGTGGGGGGTGGGGCAGGGGTGATGTTTGAGCTCGATTCGGAGACAGCGACGGCGGCGGTGCTGCATGCGGGGGGATGGACGCTGCTCACCGGCATCAATCTGATGCTCTTCAGCCTCTTGCATAACCCATGTTCGACCACCTTGTACACGATCTATAAAGAAACGGGGAGTGCGCGATGGACTTGGGTTTCAGCCCTCCTGCCGCTGGCGATTGCGTTCATCGTCAGTTTTTTTGTGGCACAGATCGGGAGGATGGCGGGGTTGGAATAGGAAGTTGCGTGGAATATCCCGGATGAATTGCACTACCCTCCATCGCTTCCGGACCGGGTCTCCTCCAGAGCTTTTTCGTACATCTCTTTGTAGTGTCTGATCCCTTCCAACAACGCTTCGGCAATTTTCTGCTGGCCATCCTTGCTTCGGAGAACTCGCTCCTCGTTGCGATTTGAAAGGTAGCCTGTTTCCACCAGCACGTTTGGCATCGATGCCCCGACAAGAACATAGAAGCCAGCCTGCTTCACACCGCTGTTCCGGATCTTCAAATGGCTGGCCATGGCCTCCGTGGCAACCTCGGCGAACCGCTCGCTGTACCGAACGAACGCACTCTGGCGCATGGTGACGAGAATGAAATTCTCCTCCGTCAATTCCTTGTACCGCTCCTCGTACCCCTCCTCCAATTGGATCACGGAGTTTTCGCGCTCGGCGATGCGCGCCGCACTTTCAGTTTTGCCGGGCCGGAGCAAGTAAATCTCAAAACCGTTCGCGGTGGAAGGCTTTCGTTCCGTGGAGTTGCAGTGGATGCTGACAAAGAGCTTCCCGTCTGCCTCGTTGGCTATCTGCGTTCGGCGGTAGAGTTCGACAAACCTGTCGTTCTTTCGTGTGTAGACGACCTTGACATCCTTCATGGTTTTTTCGATCAGCGCGCCAAGTTTTAACGCGACGGCGAGGGTAACGTCCTTTTCGCGGGTCTTGTTCACGCCGATGGTCCCGGGATCCTTCCCTCCATGACCCGCATCGATAACGATCACATCGAGTTTCTGGCGGCTCCGTTCCCGTTCCAAACGTTCCCGGATGGCCCCCTGCCTGCGTCTTTCGAGTTCCTCCTTCTCCACTTCAGCCTTCGTGTGGAGCGCGATCATCAGGTTGTTTGTCCCCTCCTCCGTCAAGGGTTCGGCACGGGCAACGTCGGTTCCTACGCGGAAGGTGAGCTGGACCGAGGTGGGGGATTGAAACGTCAAGACTTGCCTGATCACCGGCCCCGTTTTGAATTGCCTGATGGCCATCGTATCCGCCCTGGCATTCGCTACGGTGACAAACAACCATCCGTCGTTTTGCTTGAGCAGGGCCTCATACTCGGTCAGTTTCCGGTTGGCTTTGAGTGTCAGGAGGTAGCCGTTCAGCCGTGGCTCGAGTTCAATTCCGGAAATATCGAACTGTGGTCCCGGAGGCGGGGTCGTCGTACTGTAGGAGAGTGTGCGTGATTCCCGTTCCCAGGACACTCCGATCCCGGAAAACCGTTCGACCAACTCAAAGAAGGCATGAGCCGGCACATAATACAGGCTGTCGAGAAATTGAACCGGCGCAGGAACCTGGTACACGGAGGAAGCATTGCTTGCCACCTCGGTGATCACGAAGAAAGGATTGTGTGCGGTCACCTTCAGGCGATGCTGGGGGAGGCGCAGCTCAAACTTTGACCGTTCTCGGCTTATCGCGAAGGGAAGATTGAAAAGTGCCGCAAAATCGTTGGAAGAGACATACAGGGATCCCCCGAGATCGAGTGCACGCAAATACGAGGGGGGACGGTTTGCATAATTGATGCGGATGGTGGTTTTTTCTGACGAGACCGCCAGGGAGACGAGGAAAATGAGGGAGATGAAAAGCGAAAAGAATGTTCTTGGACGGAGTACTGTCATCTACCGATAATTCACAAATTGCATGGCGAATGACAAATCGGATTCACGTAACATCTTGATCACGGATTGCAGGTCGTCCTTGTCCTTGGCGCTGACCCGGATCTGGTCGTCCATGATCTGTGCCTGCACCTTGAGTTTGGTATCTTTGATCATCTTGACAACGAGCTTTGCATCCTCCTTGTCGATGCCCACCTGCAGGGTGATGACCTGCCGCATTGCGCTGTTGGCCGCGGGTTCTGCTTTTCCATAGCGGAGAGCCTTCAGCGGAACGCCGCGCTTGATCAGCTTCGACTGAACGATGTCGATCACGCTCTTGAGCTTGAAATCGTCGTCTGAAATCAACGTGACGGTTTTTTCCTTTTGGTTCAGCTCGATGGAACTCTTGGAGTCCTTGAAATCATACCGCTGGCCGATTTCTTTCCTCGCCTGATTTAATGCGTTATCAACTTCCTGTAAATCAACCTCCGAAACAATGTCGAAAGAACTCTGCTGTGCCATGGGTTAATTGATGATCTCGATAATATTGCGGCGTTCGTTGACGCGAATGCGAACCCTCACGGAATCGTCCCCCGAAACGATCCTCCCGACCCCAAGGATCACACATTCCTCCTCATCGGCGCTTTCCAGAGAGAAGATTCCGTTGGCATTTTCGCTCATGCTGGACAATGCTCCCAGGGTCAATCCGTTAAAACTCCTTCCGCCGCCTCCCGACGTGGTGGGCTTGTTATAATACGCGCGGGCGCGTTGGGCAAAAAAGCCCAGGTCATTGATGATGGCATTCCGGGTCGATTCGACGGCGTTGCCCTGGAACATCGTCACCCCCACCGCAATGGCGATACCGACCAGCAGTACGCCCAGAACGACGAGTAATAATTGCATCTGGCCCATACGGCAGACCCTTCAGTCAAGTGATGAAATGCCCTCTATCCCGCAATCTCCATCCATGATTGCGTGATCCGAATGTTCCGCTCCGCAAGCTCCGTGACAAACGGATCCAGCGGCACAAACAATTCCGGTGCTACAACGCCTCGTGCGGTAATATTTCCCTCGGCAATCATGTGCGCAATGATCGAAGTTGGGAACGAGGTCGCACGCATCATCGCTGTAATATTGTCAATCTCGTCATAAAAATCAATGAGTTCGAAGGTCAAAGCTTGCCGGCAGCCTTCGCGGCGTCCGGTAATTCTTATCCTTAAGACTACAAGATCCTTGCCACCGAAATCGAGCTTTCTCTTGAGGAGCTCAAAGAAAAACTCCTTCGCCGTGAGGAGATTCGACCCAATGGTGATGGGCTCGTTGGATGCAAAGCCCAGATCGAGCAAGGCTTTGAATTTCTCACAGTGGCCGGGATAACGCAATGTCTTGTAATCAAGATGATGCACTTTTCCCTCGAACATTGCGGGGAGAAGGGAACTTCCCCCCGAGGTATGGAATGCTTCCAGGGTTCCCGGGGGTTCGGGAAATGCCACAGTCTCAATCTCGGTTAATGTATCAACCTGAGTCACCTTCCCATTCCGAATCACTGTTGACGTTCCCGAGTATTCGTTGATCAACCCCTCAACCGAAAAAACGAGCTGATAGTTGAACGGGGGACGGGGATGTTGCGGCAATCCGCCGACGCGGATCTCTACTGAATCAAGAGATTCAAAAAGCTCGGCGCCGCGGGCGGCAAGGACATTTGCCAGGCCGGGAGCCAGGCCGCAGTTCGGAACGATCAGCACGTTGGCCTTTCGGGCCTCCGCATCGAGGCTTAGTTGGTGGTGCACCACTTCATCGTTCCCTCCCAGATCGCAGAAATGCACCCTGGCAGCAATGGCCGCTTTGGTCAGAATGAAATTGTAACGGTACGACACCGCGCTGATGACACAGTCATGCCGTTTCATGGCATCAACGACGCTGTCAATCATGGTCACGTCAAGGTGCGTGGGAACCACCGTCGGCGAACCGATCTTGTGCGCCGCCTGTTCGGCCCGGAGCAAGTCCGCATCCGCGAGGGTGACTTTTTCGACGTTTTTTGACCGGGCAAGATCAAAGGCGAGAGCGCTTCCCATCAGGCCGGAACCGAGGACGAGAAATTTCATGGGTCAGCGTGGTTTGGTTGTGGGTGATGACGTGAACCTACTTCCGGATTTCACCTGTTTCCATGCTCCAGAACAGCAAATCGAGTTCATCAACCGGAACCCCGACGGTTTCCGAGAATTTGATGAACCGCCGCTCCACGGAGAGATATCTCTTTTTGGTCATCGATTTCGGTACGGTCCGGATCGCCCCGTATCGCTGAAGATTCCGGAGGATGTGCCGGTCGAGGATCGTTAATCCCCCATTCCTCCCGATGTTGCGGAGAAAGTGCGTTGCTTCCTTGTAGCCGAGCCCCTTCACGTTCTTGACGAGCCATTCCCGGAGTTCAACAGGGGAGACCATGGCCGCGAGGGCGGACGCGATCACCGGAAATTCCTTCTTCACAAGCAACAGTCGTTCTGTTTTAGTCTTGTGAAAACGAATATAGTGATGTCTGTCCCGCAAGACCGGTTCGGGATCTACCGCGTTTGTTGCAAACGACACCTCTTTCAGCTTGGCGACCACCTTGTCGGCGCTCTCGGCACTCGTCTGAGGGGTCATCAAACAATAGAGCAGCTCGTAGAAATATTCCGAACGGGGAACCTCTTTGAAATCCCGGAGCCGTTGCCGGATAGCCCCCCGGCGCTCCTGGTGGAGATGCATCAACGAGGACCGTTCCTTCTCCCTTTGTTCCCGCCGTGAAGTTTTCATTCTGGCAGCGAGACAAGAAGTGTGGATCCACGCCGCTTTGTAGCAATCAATCCATCTCTCTCCAGCCCGTGCAGGATGCCCCGAAGCCAGCGCTTATCACGCTCCCCGTAGTTGGGTTTCACCTGTTTTGCGAGATGCGAGAAGGAGAGAAACCGTCGGCCGTTGACATTCCTGAGAACCTCCACCACCTTCCCCCGGTACAGGCGATTGGGAATGCCCTCCCTTCCGGGCTCCACTTTTTTTGTTCCCGGCGAACGTTTTTTTATTCGAAAGGCGGAGGGACAAAAAGCCGTGACAGGACATCTATCACATTGTGGGTTAAAGGAGGTACAGATCGTCGCCCCCAAATCCATGAGGGCCTGGTTCCAGCGATAGGCGTTCTGGCGAGGCAGGATGGATCGGGCCGCGGTCCACACCGCCTCAACGTTTACCTTCCCGGATCGATCCCGGGAGATTGCGCGGGGAAAAAGGCGGGAGAGTACCCTTATAATGTTCGTATCGACGACGGGGACGGGTTCCCCAAAAACGAAACAAACCAACGCATGGGCCGTGTAACGCCCGATCCCCGGGAGTTGCTGGAGCGTCTCGACGGTCCCGGGAAGTTTTCCATCGTGCTGTTGAAGGATCGTTCGGGCTGTCTGCTGAAGCCGGAGGGCGCGGTTGTTATATCCCATACCACGCCATGCACGGATGACACTGGAGGTTCTGGCGTTTGCGAGGGAGCGGAATGTCGGAAAGCGCTTCAGAAAACGGGGATACAGTTCGAGGACACGGCGTACCTGTGTTTGCTGGAGCATGATTTCGGAGACAAGGATGCGGTATTGGTCGTTTTCCCGCCGCCAGGGAAGGGCGCGACCATTCCGGCGATACCAGCGAAGAAGGGCTCCGGTAATCCGGGATTGTCGGTGTTGAGGTGCGGGCATGGCTGTGATCTGAACGTTCCGCGCGTTAGAGATGCGGGGAGGAGAGTTGAGCGACAAATGCTTTGTTCCCTTCGAGGATATCCATGGTGCGGAGCTCCTCCAGGGTCACCCAACGGATTTGTTCAAAGACATTATTTCTCGGTTCCCCTTCAAAGTCCGAGACAAAGCAATAGGCCACCTCGAAGGTTCCTCCATCCGCGTAATGGGCTGTCTGGGTTTCCATTCTCTCGATGCTGTTGACTTTGATCGAGAGCTCTTCGTGGAGTTCACGCTTCATTCCTTCCAGCGGAGTTTCACCGGGTTCGAGTTTCCCGCCGGGGAATTCCCATTTCAATCCGTAGCGGGATCCTTGCTTGCGCTGGCAAAGGAGGATCGTTCCGTTTCGTTGAATGACGCCGACTGAGACTTTAGTCATAACGCAAAAAATATACCGAATGGTCGCGGCAAATCCAACGTCTTGTAGTGGGGCATTTTGCAGGGGGTCAAATCGACCGGGGATAGATTCCCGATAGAAATATTCAGGAATGACGATCTCTCTTCTTTTGTCATGCCCGCGGATTTTGCGTTTTGGGCATCCCGCATACTTTGAAGCGGGATAGGCGGGCATCCAAAATGCCCCACTACCCAACGTCTCGGTTTTGTTGTGGCAGAACCCAGGGTCGCGGTAGTCACCTGGAAGAAAAACTGCTCAGATTTTTGTTGCATAGGTCGCGAAAACTCATAAATTCCTGAACACTTATCAGCGGAGGGGTTATGAGGATTACGTGCAGGGTGGTGTTTCTCTTGTCTCTTTGTCATACGATGTTGTATGGTCAGGGTTCAACGCATGTCGTCATCAGCGAGGTGTACGGGGGGGGAGGAAACACCGGATCCACCTACACCCATGATTTTGTAGAGTTATACAACCCCACGAGTTCCCCCGTGGTCATGACGGACTGGTCGCTCCAGTACCAGTCCGCTACCTCAACTACTGCTTTCTCCCAGAGGGCTTTTTTTTCCGGAACGATCCAGCCTAAAAGATATTTTCTTATCCGGCTTGCGCAAGGTACAACGGGGGGCAATACCCCCTTGCCGACACCCGATGCCTCTCCTTCCAACCCTCTTGCCCTTGCCCAATCGGCTGGAAAGGTCACACTGGTGAGCGATACGGTCGCGATTACCAATCCGACTGATCCGACGGTTGTGGATTTTGTCGGCTATGGAACCGCAAATAAGTTTGAAGGATCGGGACCCACGCCGGCGCCAAGTAATACCTCCAGCATCGAACGGAAAGCCTCGGCCACTTCCACGGCAGCTTCTCTTGCGACAGGCGGAGCAGAAGCGAAGGCTGGTAACGGCTGGGATACCGACAACAACGCCGCCGATTTTGTCGCGCAGACCGCCATCAATCCTCAAAACAGCACAAGTGGGGAGGAACCCCCTTCGGGATCCGTTTTCGAACCCGGCACAGCGAAGGTGTCACCGGCCCGATGGAAGTACAATAATCCAACCACGATCACAATCGTCTTCTTCCCGGGGGCTGACACGCTTCGTACGTTCCGGCTCCGGAGGCCGGCAGAACTTCACTGGAGCAACGCCAATGTTTCAACGATACCGGCCAACGCTTTGCTCTCATTCTCCCAGGACACGATCATTCTTTCGGGTTTCGCAGTACGATCTCCTGATAGTCTTGTCGTCATGATTTCGGCTGCCACGGCGGACGATTCGACGGATGAATGGAGCTTCGACCTTCAAGCAAGTACCGACGGTTCCTCGTTCCTTCCCATCCAGGCACAGCCAAGGACTTTGGTGTACGGTTCGCCCCGATCGATGGCGTCGGTCAAGGAGAAGAGCGGAAACGGGGTCCATCGTCTCCTGAACAAATGGGTCGTTGTACGGGGGGTGGTGACGGTGGGGAATGAGTTTGGGGGGCCCTCCTACCTTCAGGATACGACGGCCGGCATCGCGGTCTTCGACGCCTCGGTCAGCAGCAATGTCGTGCAAGGGGATGATGTGGAACTCTTGGGAGTGGTTGCTCCCTTTAACGATCTCTTTGAACTGACACCATGTCTTCTTCTGGAAAAAGGCTCGGGGGGAAATCCTGTCGATACTCTTCTCCTCACGGCGACGGAGGTCGGTGTCCAGGGTTCCGCCGAACCGTATGAGGCGCGGCTGGTCCGGATAAACTCCATTACTTCGGTCACGGCGATCAACGGTCAGCCTGCGGCGGCATGGAACGCCACAGGGAGCGGGACCAATTATATTTTGAGCGATGCGACCGGCCAGGTGCAGGCTCGTATCAGCGGTCGGATCAATCTTGCGAACACACCTGTTCCGTCCGGGGCATTTGACATGGTGGGGGTGTTGGGCCAATTTTTTTCCACGTATCAAATTCTCCCGCGGAGCGTTGAGGATATCACGCCCCATGGGAAGGGGCCACGCATAACGGTTGCTCCGAAAGAATCGCACATCACCCAAAATTCCCTCAGGCTCAATTGGGCCACGGAAACTCCCGCCTCCGGGTCCGTCCGGTACGGCCGCACCACCTCGTACGAGCTGGGGATTGCAGGGGACACGAGCATGTCGACGACGCACTCTGTGGTCCTCTCAGGACTTTCCCCGGCAACAATTTATCAGGTGCAGGCCTTTTCCGTCAACAGCGGTGATACCAGTGCCACAGGCAACCGCGTCGTGAGCACCGCCTCGCAAAGTTCGACCGGGCAGGTCAACGTTTACTTCAATAAGTCGGTCGATGCTTCGGTCCAACGGTTCGCTCCTGCCCAGGCCAACACGAATTTCCTGGAAGCTATCCTCGGGCGGATCGATGCGGCACAACATTCAATCGATGCTGCCCTCTACAGTCTTAGCGGGACGGTGGGCCGGTCAATTGCCGATGCGTTGATCCGGGCGAAGGGGAGGGGGGTGAAGGTGAGGATGATCGTTGAAAGGGATAACCTTTCAGCCGGGACGGGAACCACCATGAATCAGATCGTCACTCCTTCAGGGATCTCCTGGATTGCCGACGATTTCGACGCGACGAATGGGGGGGCCGGCCTTCATCATAACAAGTTCTTTGTGTTCGATTTCCGCGGGGGAGACCCGGACAAGATTTGGGTCTGGACCGGTTCCTGGAACCCGACCGACCCCGGGACGAATGACGATTTCCAGAATGTGGTGGAGATCCAGGACCAGGCCCTTGCCGGCGCGTTCACGTTGGAGTTCGCTGAAATGTGGGGGAGTGAAGGGGATCTCCCGGACCCGGTGAACTCGCGCTTCGGTTTCCGCAAAAGAGATAACACGCCGCATCTCTTTATGATCAATGGCACGAGTGTGGAAAGCTACTTCAGTCCATCCGATAGGACTACGGGGAGGATTATCGATGTGGTGAAGGGGGCCGGCCACACCATCGATATCGCCATGTTGACGTTGACGAGGTCCGATATCACGTCCGCACTCATCGAGAGGAAGAATGCCGGTGTGAAGGTGCGCGGAGTCCTGGATAACGGAACCGATACAGGCTCGCAGTTCAATACACTGATCTCGGGCGGCGTGGATGTGCGGTTGGATCCTGCGGCTCCCCTCCTGCATCATAAGTACGCGATCATCGACGCAGAGCGGACGGACCTCCCGCAAGTGGTGATCACCGGATCGCATAACTGGACGAGCGCAGCCGAGAATGCGAATAACGAGAACACGCTGATCGTGCACGACAACCCGACTGCGAACGCGTACCTTCAGGAATTTGTGGCACGATATAAAGAAGCTGGCGGGACGGATGCCATTGTCGTCCATGCAGAACAGGATGGGGGAGAACATCCGGAGACTTTTACCCTCTTTCAGAACTACCCCAATCCCTTTAATCCATCGACCATGATCCTGTTCTCCATTCCACACTCCGGGTTGGTGAATCTCAAGGTGTTTGACGTGCTGGGGAGAGAGGCGGCTCTCTTGGTCAACGAATACCGATCTGCCGGGTCACACCGCGTTTCCTGGAACGCCGGGGCTCTTGCCACTGGAGTTTACATCTCCAGGCTTACAGCCGGAGGCGCCGTTCAGTCGAAGAAAATGCTTTTCGTCCGGTAATGGGGTGGAAAAATCATTCACCACAAGGCTTGCTTTCGGAAGGAGCATTTGATATTTTGGGGCAGGTTGACGGAAGAGAAAGTTTGATGAAGACCATTCTCATTGTTGATGATGAAGAAGCGTTCCGCCGCGGACTCTCCATGGGACTGACCATGGAGGGTTACGGTATTCTTGAAGCGAAAGACGGGCTGGAAGGTTCGGAGATGGCAACGAAGCATCTTCCGGACCTCATCATCACGGATGTTCAGATGGATAACATGAACGGATTCGTGATGCTTGAAGAATTGAGAAGGAACGAGGCGACATCGTTGATCCCCGCCATCCTTATGACCGGCGCCTCGGTGACCGCGGGGGCATGGCAGGCCGGCGGGGCGGTGGACTATCTTGAAAAACCATTCAGTCTTGATGAATTGATCGCTGCCGTGAAGAAAATCCTCGGTTAGGTTCTCCCGTTTTTTCCCGGTTATCATTTTGAAACATTCCATTGGTTGTTTCCCCCTTATTCCACTTTCCCTCCTTGATTCTCGCGCGGCTGTTTACTACTTTCTTCTCCGAAGCGAGGAACCATTATGAAGAAAATCCTGATTGTCGATGACGAAGATTCGTTCCGCAAGTCGATTGGTTCGCAATTGAAGCTCAAGGGATGGGGAGTGTTCGAAGCGCAGGACGGGATGATGGGATTGGAACTTGCGGAACAACACAAACCGGACGTCATTCTGAGCGATGTCCATATGGACATCATGAATGGTTTCATGATGGTCGAGGAATTGAAACAGAACCCGGCCACCTCGGCGATCCCCGTGATCATGATGACGAGCGCGGCGCAGGCTGCCGGCGCCTGGAATTCCGATATTGCCGTCGACTTCCTGGAGAAACCGTTCACGATTGCCAAATTGTTGGAGGTGCTTGCCGCGGCCATCAAGAAATAACGTTGGGCGGATCATCAACGCTTTCCGGGCGCGGTTCGCATCAACAGCGTGATCGGTCCGAGATTTTCGAAGTTTCATCTCCCCTCCTTAACCTTCCTCTCGTATTTCCTCTCTTGCGCTTCCTTGTTTTTCTATTCGCCTTTTGCTACTTTGCAACACATTCACTCTGCTTCCCCTTGGCCCTCTTGGAATTCTCCGCATGCCACGGTTCAGCGTAGAAGAAATTCGCGCACGGTTCGCTCAATCATCCGATTTCAATGAGATCTTCGATGCATTCGAAGATGCCCTCGAACAACGCATTCAGGATGTCGAGTTGTACCGGGTATTGTTTTGGAACCATTCCCTGGCTCCGGATGAGCTCTGTCTTTTCGGGGAGAAACTTGCAAAAGAGTTTTCCCCCATCGCCTATGACGTCTTTATGTGGCTTGCAAGCGTGTTCGAAGTGACCTACTCCTCCTACGACAATTTCGACCTCGCGATACGGTATTACCGGAAGGCGGCAGAGGTGAGGCCGCAAGAGCCCGACCCGTACCTGGACGCTTGCGATTGCTACGATCCCGACCTTAATATCCCCCCCCCCGATGTCCTGATCGAGTTTCTGAAAAGCGGGTTAAACCACGTCGGAAACAGAACGGCGCTCCTGTTGCGGCTTTCGCACCTTCACCATCTCCTTGGCGACGAGGAACAGAGCCGGTTCTATCGCACGCTGGCCGACGAAGGGGACGGATCCAAAAATTAGCATGACATCGACCCAGAGTTCCTCCTCGCGCGGGTACCTCTTCGTGTTCATTGCCGTTCTTTTCTGGGGAGGGTCGGCGTCGCTGGCGAAATACCTTTTCACCACCAGGTTCGATACCCTGATCATCACCCAGACACGGTCATCGCTCTCCTTTATTCTCCTCGCAGTCTATTTCGCGTTCAAAGACCGTTCGGTCTTCCGGATCGATCGTGCCGATCTCTATAAATTTGTCATGGTCGGCGTGGTCGGGATTGCCGTCACGAACTTCTCCTATTACTATACTGTCCAAATATCCACGGTGGCAACGGCGATCCTTCTTCAGTATACCGCCCCCGTGCTCGTCATGCTCTATGCCATCTTAGTGAGCAAGGAGGAGGAGTTGAACGGGCTCAAAGTGGTTTCGTTGCTTCTGGCCCTGGGGGGCTGTTACCTCGCGGTCAGCGGAGGTGCCGGGGCTGAAATTCAGTTGCACGGGTGGGGATGGGTGGCCGGTTTGGTTTCGTCACTTTCCTTTGCTTTCATGTTGCTGATTTCGAAGCGCGTCCTCAGGAAGTACCCGGTCTGGACGATGTTGGTGTATGCCTTCGGATTCTCCATGCTCTTCTGGTTGGTCGTCAACCCTCCATGGGCCATCGCCGCGAAGGGGTACTCGGCGGAGGACTGGGGCATTCTCTGGCTCTTCGCGGTCGTTTCCATCCTGATTCCCCATGCCCTGTTCATGAAAAGCCTGAGTTTGCTTGAGGCGACATCGGTCGGTATCGCGAGCACCATGGAGCCGGTCGCGGCGATCGTGATTGCCTACGTTGCCCTTGGGGAATCTCTCTCGGGCGTGCAGATGGTTGGAGGCGTTGCCGTGGTTGGAGCGGTGCTTCTCCTGCAGTTGCGCCCCCTCATGCTCAAACGCGCCGGAGGCGGAACCCCCCATGCGAAGTGAGCGCCGGGTTGCAAAGCTGACGCAGGTTCTCCGACATCGACAGCCGGACCTGACGGTGGTGATGGAAAACATCCATGACCCGCACAACGTCAGTGCGATGCTTCGGTCATGCGACGCTGCCGGCGTGCTGCAGGTGCAACTCCTGTATACCGCAGAGAAGTTTCCCCGGATAGGGAAGAAGAGTTCCGCGAGCGCGGGGAAATGGGTGGAGCGAAGGAAATTCCAGGCCGTGGAGGAGTGTTATGCGACACTGCGGAACGAAGGATTTGCCATCTATGCGACTCATCTCGACGAACAATCCGTCCCGGTCTACGAGGTCGATCTGACCCGCAGGGTCGCGATCGTGTTCGGGAACGAGCACCGCGGGGTCTCCGAAGCCGCGGCAAGCCTTGCCGATGGAAACATCAGGATCCCCATGGTCGGCATGATCCAGAGCCTGAATGTCTCGGTGGCATGCGCGATTGCTCTCTTTGAGGCAGTGCGGCAGCGGCTTGCCGGAGGTCACTACGACAAGGCGAAATTCACCGAGCAGGATCTTGAGAAGATGTTGGAAGAATGGGTGAAGAGGTAGTGAGGCGAGGCAGAACGCGGAAAGCAGAAGGCAGTAAACAGAATGCGGGGATCAGCAGGTCGGATCGGCATTTCTTTTCATCCTCAGGTAGTCATCCGTCTTGTTCAGCCAATCCTGCCTTGGTGGGGAAAACATATCGAGGCTGAGCGTATCCTCCGTAGCCGTTGCTTTGTGCGGGATGTTGGATGGGATGAAGAGAACCTCCCCCTCGCGGATCGGAACTTCCTTCCCGTCAATTTCGAAGACCATCGCCCCTTTGAGAATGTATGACATTTGCTCATTCTCGTGATGATGCATCGGGACGACACACCCGCTCTTGAGGTAGACGTGTGCCATCATCATGCGTTCGCCCGTAATGAGCTTTCGTGATAGCAGTTCGTTGAGCGGTTCTTCGGGGATATCATCCCATCGGTGAAGGGAAACGGTTGGAGTGTGCGGCATGAAGGCACCGGTTCAGAAGTGTGATGGAAAATGAAATTTGTCCAATATACTTGAAATCGAAACAGAAGCAAATATTGTTTCTCCGTCATTAACGGGTTATATTCGAAAGGCTTTCAAAGAAGGAATGAATGGAGATCCGGAACGAAACACGGCAGTTTTTGCACGACCTTGAACGCCACGCCGGCAAAAGGCTTTTCTTTCCGGAGGAAATCGGGAACCTCGTGGATCTCGCACGCACCACCGGCAAGCTCGAATTGCTCGAGGATGCGATCTTTCATGCAAAGTTCATCACGAAGTCGTACGGCGTGATGAAGAGGATTGGGGCCGACGGAGAGGGTTATGGAAAAATGGCGGGGGAGTTCCAGGCGAGCATGGAGAAAGTGTCGACCCTGCTCAGAACGCTTGTCAAGGAATCGCCGGATGACGTCAAGGGGAAGTTCGTTCACAGGTTCTTTTCGCTCGACCAGGAAAGCATCTCCCGCTTGATGAACCTGCTGCACGATCTTACGGCGGTGAAGAACTGGAGGGTGGATGGAAAGCCGCTCCCCTGACCCGGAGGAAGAGAGCGTCCGGGAGGAGCTGCAGCGAGTGTTTGCGAGCGTTCTCCTGGTCTGTGTGCTCTTCATGCTGGCCATTCTCTTGGAACCCCCCATCTCAATTCTTGCTTGGGTGGTGCTCTGTCCCGGATTTCTCTCGCTTTTCTACGTTGTGCTTGCTGTTCGCAGACTACTCCGCAAGTATCAATCCACCGACCAAACCAAAAAACCATGATGAACCTGACGAAGTTGCTGCTTTCCGCCCTCTGTTGTGTTATGGTCATCGTCGCATGCGCCTCCGCCCAATCCGCCGCAACAAAGTCTGCCCCGACGGTCAAACTCGGCATCGACGTTCTCAAGGATCGGAACTTCGATGTGTTGAAGGGAAAACGTGTTGGACTGGTGACCAATCCCACCGGCATCAGCGCTGATGGCACGCCGACCATTGACGTATTGTTCGATGCAAAGGATGTCAACCTTGTGGCACTGTTTGGTCCGGAACATGGTGTCCGGGGGGATGTGGAAGCGGGGAAGTATGTGGAGAACTACAACGATCCGGGGACCGGTCTGCCGGTCTTTTCGCTCTATGGACGGACAAGAAAGCCGACACGGGAGATGCTTAAGGGAATTGATGTGCTGGTGTACGATATCCAGGATATCGGCGTTCGCTCCTATACCTATATCTCCACCATGGGACTCATCATGGAGGCAGCGGTGGAGAACGGCCTCACGGTTGTCGTCCTTGATCGCCCGAACCCGTTGACCGGAGATCGTGTTGGGGGGCCGATGCTCGATCCGAAGTATAAATCATTTGTGGGGGCATTCCAGATTCCGTACGTCTACGGGATGACCGCCGGCGAGCTTGCCGCCATGATCAACATGGAAGGATGGCTTTCGAATGGCACCCCCTGCAAGCTGGTGGTGGTCCCGATGGAGGGGTGGAAGCGGTCGATGTGGTGGGACGACACGGGACTGATGTGGGTGCCGACATCCCCCCATATTCCCCATTGGTCAACTTCCATCTTCTATGTGTTAACGGGATTGTTGGGGGAACTCGGAACCGCGAACCAGGGGGTGGGATATACCCTTCCCTTTGAGTTGGTGGGAGGATCGTGGATCGATGGTGAACGGCTGGCGCAACACCTCAATGCCTTGCGCCTCGGCGGTGTTTATTTCCGTCCTCTCTGGTATAAACCATTTTACTTTGATACCTCCAGTGCGCGGTATCAGGGTGTTCAGATACACGTCGTGGACCGTGAGCGCATCGACTTCACCGAAGTTCAGATCCACATCCTCGCGGCCCTGCGCCGGTTATTTCCCGAGAAGGATATCTTCGATCGTTCGGCTGCCAGCAGGATCGAGATGTTCGACAAAGTGGTCGGTTCCAGCGAGCTACGCGTGGACATGGTGCGAAATATCCCGGTCAGTGAACTGCTCCGTAAGATGGACCAGCAACGGGCAACATTTATGATCAAACGCGAAAAGTATCTTCTCTATGAGTAGGCTCGCATGGGTCCACGGTTGCTGATGCGCTCCGTACAATTTCTGACGCTCGGGTTGGCGCTCCTTTGGTGCGCTCCTGCCGCGGGGCAGAGCTTTTCGCGGTCGGGCTTTGTCTTCATCCCGTTTGAAGACCGGTCGGGATTTGAAGGGAAGTGGAACGTCGGCACGGACGTCCCCCGGTTCCTGGCCGCCTACGTCAAGGAACGCTACACGATTCCGACGGTCTCTCCCGTCGTCGTGAAGAATTTTTTGGAGGAAACGGGCCAAAGAGCGGGAAACGAAGATCGCGTCACCTTCTGGGTCGATCTTTACCGTCGGTTCCGGATACGGTATCTGATCGCCGGTTCGGTCGATCTGTTTGAAGTCAACCGGTTTACCACGGGCCAGCCGCTGCTGGGGGGCTATGAAGCGTTCAAGGGGGGAGTGCGTGTGACCTTCCGGGTGTATGACCTCGACCGGACTGCTGTTTCCGCCTCGCCCGTACAAATCCTGAAAGGTGAGGCAGATGGCGAATTTTCCGACCGCTCCCTCTCCATCACCTTGTTTGGCAAGCCCTCCGACCGGACCATGGAGTTTCGGGAGCTGGAGAGGATTGCCTTCGGCTCAGAAGAGTTTCAACGGACCGTGATCGGTCAGGCTCTGTTCAAGCTGGGGGAACGGTTTTCACTTGAGCTCGAGAGCGCAATGCCCGCCATCAAAATATGGTCGGCGACATCGCCTGACAGCCTTCTGGCTCTTGTGCAAGCGTTGGATACCCTTTCCCTTTCGATGAAACAGGAAACGCTGAGAGGTATCGTCGTTTTCATGGAAGGGACAAGCGCATTCATCAACCTGGGGAGTGAGGATGGGATGAAGGTGAGGCAAAAGGTGAGTGTCTATAAAGAGGGGTCCTCGCCGGGGGATGAGGCGAATCGGGTCGGCGAGCTTGAAATAACCGATGTCCGGGGACCCCATCTTTCTCTCACGAGGATCGTATCGGGGGAAGGAACGATTCGGAAGAATGATGCAGTGTTCACGGTTGTCACCCGATAGAAAATCGAATCTGCTTGGTGTCCCGGCAGAGGGTTCACGTGGATGGGTAGTCCGGAGACGTATCCTCATGATGCCAGGCTGAAAAACACGGTTCCATCCCCCTCCTTGCTTTTCACCCCCTGCTTTGCTATTTTATGCAAACCACGGATGAGACCACCCTTGATACGATCACTTTCATGGAGCAGGCAGTAACTGTCGAGGAGTCGCGCACCACACCCACTACCGGATTAATCCCCGCCGCCCCCTCATCTCCTCACCAGCAAGCTCCTTCAACGTCAGATTCCGTAAAGCAGTACGCCCGCATCAAACTCACGCTTCACGTCTTCACCACGGCTTTGTTTTTCCTCCTGACGATCGTTCTCGTTGCAACGGGAGGGACCTCAACTGTAGAAACTTGGATGCGCGGCGTTGCAGGGAACGACTATGCTGTCTTACTCTTGTTCATCACAGCTCTTTGGCTCCTCGAAGGAGTCCTGACACTGCCGTTGAGTTATTACTCCGGCTACCATCTTGAACATCGCTATAACCTTTCCAATCAGACGAGGGGAGCGTGGGTCCGTGAGGGGTTGAAGGGGGGTCTTGTGGGAGCGGTATTGATGTTGCCGCTCGTGGTGGTGCTCTTTTTTTGGATCAGGACTTCCGGATCGTTGTGGTGGATCCCGGTCGGGGGGACCCTCTTCTTATTCTCGGTGGTTCTTGCGCGCCTTGCCCCCATCCTGATCTTCCCGTTGTTTTACAAATTCAGGCCGCTGGAGGAAGGAGAATTGAAGTCTTCTCTCCTTGCCCTCTGCAGAAAGGTGGGGATGTCGGTGGAGGGGGTGTTCATCTTCGATATCAGCAAGAACACCAAGAAGGCAAACGCGGCGTTTACGGGGATCGGGAAATCCAAACGGATCATCCTGGGGGACACGCTCGTGGCGAACTTCACGGATGAGGAGATCGAAACCGTGTTCGCCCACGAGTTGGGGCACTACAAGCTCCGGCATGTGTGGGTGATGATGGCGTTCGGCACCGCGAGTAGTTTTCTCGGTCTCTTTGCAACGGCGCAAGTCTATGAGGCAAGTCTAGCTTGGTTCGGGTTCAGCGCCCCCGATCGGATTGCGGCGCTCCCGCTGCTGGCTCTGTGGCTCGGGGTGTATTCGCTTGTCACCACCCCCCTTTCCAACATGCTTTCCCGTGCCCACGAGTACGCCGCCGACCGCTTTGCGGTCCAACTCAGCGGGAAGCGTCAGGCTTTTCAACATGCGCTCATCAAGCTGGCAAAGGTGAATCTTGCCGATCCTTCACCTCACCCGCTCGTGGAGTTTCTGTTTCACAGCCATCCCTCCATCGCAAAGCGCTTGCGCGCAGTGGAAGGGAAGTGACTGGTGAAACGTGGAGATGAGGTAAGAACATGATAGGGACGTTGCTGAAGTTCTTGGTGATCGCCATCGTCACGATCCCGATCGCGTTGGTGGAAATTTTCGTTTCGCTGGTTGACCGGAGCGGGAAATCGTTCCATGTGGTCGGGCGGTTTTGGTCGTGGATCATCCTCACCCTGTACGGCATCCGGGTGTCGGTCGAGGGGACAGAACATCTTGATCCTTCAAAGCGGTATATCTATGTTTCGAACCATGCGAGCATGTTTGATATTCCCGCCGTGCTGACGGGTATCCCGGACGAGATCCGGATCGTGATGAAGAAGGAGCTCACCAGGATCCCCTTTTTTGGATGGGCGATGGCGGTCGGGCCCTACATCGTGATTGACCGGTTTCATGCGAAGGATGCCGTGAAGGGTCTGGAGCGCGCGGCCGAACGGATCCGGAACGGCGCTTCGGTGTTCCTCTTTGCCGAAGGAACCCGGACCCTGGATGGAAAGCTCCAGCCGTTCAAGCGCGGCGCCTTCGCCCTTGCGTCGAAATCCGGTGTTCCGATCATCCCGGTCGCGATCAATAACACGTTCGGGATTCTGCCGAAGGGTTCCAAGGTCGTCAGGCCGGCTCATATCACCGTGGTTCTCGACCGGCCGATCCCCACGGAGGGGGTTGAAGGGAAACAGGGGGAAATGAAGCTCATGGAGGAGGTCCATCGGGCCATTGCAAAGAACTACATCGATCAATCGTGAGGTGGTGCCATGGCGGTGACTGTTAAAGATGTTGAACACATCGCAAAGCTTGCGCGGCTCGAATTTTCGAATGAGGAGAAACAGGAGTTCACGCATCAATTGAACGAGATCCTCGCGTACGTCGGGCAGCTGAACAAACTGGATACGAGCAACGTTGAACCGCTTTCGCACGTCGTGGAGTTGAATAATGTCTTTCGTGAGGATGAGGTCAAACAGGGATTAACAGCGGAGGAGGCGTTGCAGAACGCCCCGTCCAAATCGGAGCGGTTCTTCAAAGTCCCGAAGGTCATTTCCGAATAAGAAACCCGTTTTTCGTTACTGCGGTACTCTACCCCGAACCCTATGGAAACCAGGAAGGTGATCGGCGTTATCCCGGCGCGGTACGCCTCGCAGCGACTTCCCGCAAAGCCTCTTGTCGACTTGCTGGGAAAATCCATGATCCAGCGGGTCTTTGAGCAGGCAAAGAAAGCAACGTCCCTCCATCGAGTGATTGTTGCCACCGACGACCGTCGCATCGAAGAAGCCGTCAAGGCTTTTGGCGGCGAGGTTGCCATGACTTCGCCGGAGATTAAAAGTGGTAGCGATCGGGTGGCTGCTGTTGCACAACGGGAGGAGGGGGAAATCTTCGTGAACATCCAGGGGGACGAGCCATTGATTGTTCCGGCGATGATCGACGAGGTTGTGCGGGTTGTGTTGGACGATCCGCAGGCGGACGTCGGGACCCTGGTAAAAACGATCACGTCAGAATCGGAGCTGATCAATCCCGGTGTTGTGAAAGTCGTTCTGGACACGAGAGGGCGAGCGTTGTATTTTTCGCGGTCGGTCATCCCATGGATCCGTGACAGCAACAACCCCCTCGATTGGCTCAAGCATCACCCGTTTTATAAACATATCGGCCTGTACGTGTTTCGCAGGGAGTCCCTTCTCCGGTTTACCACCATGCCGGAAGGAGAGCTTGAACGGGCCGAAAAATTGGAACAATTGCGTATCCTCGAAGGCGGCTCTACGATCAAGGCCGGATTGACGCAACACGACAGCATCCCGGTCGATACTCAGGAGGATGTGGAACGCGTTCTGATGTTGATACGGCAACAGGAAAAAGCTTAGTGGGATGTCTTAGAAATTCATTGAAGGTATATCCAATGACAAGATTACCCGCGAATCGACACGAATCTCCACGAATAACGGAACCTGGGCGGTCTTTCCACTACTCTTCGTGAGGATTCGCGGAGATTCGTGGGGAATGTTTTTCAGCTTCTTTCCGAATCGAAAATTTGAACCCCCATTCATCAACAGCTGTTTGAAGAAGAGCTAGGAACCAATGGCCAGGAAGAAAGTTAAATTTGTTTTTATTACCGGCGGGGTTGTTTCATCGCTGGGCAAAGGAATCTCCGCGGCATCCCTCGGACTGCTTTTAAAGGCGCGCGGCCTGCGTGTGACGATTCAGAAGTTCGACCCGTACATCAACGTCGATCCGGGAACGATGAACCCGTTTCAGCATGGCGAAGTCTACGTCACCGACGATGGGGCCGAAACGGACCTCGACCTGGGCCACTACGAGCGTTTCCTCGACGTCAGCATGACCCGCCAGAACAACACGACGACAGGACAAGTGTACTATGAAGTGATTGCCAAGGAACGGAGGGGGGATTACCTGGGGGCGACCGTCCAGGTGATTCCGCACATTACGGATGAGATCAAACGCCGCATGGCGGCGCTGGCCTCCACCGGCAAGTACGACGTAGTGATCGTGGAAGTGGGGGGGACCGTCGGCGACATCGAAAGCCTGCCGTTTCTCGAAGCGATCCGCCAGTTTACCCTGACCGTCGGTCACCACAACGCCATCAACATTCATGTGACGCTTGTCCCCTACATCCGGTCGGCAGGGGAATTGAAAACAAAGCCGACCCAGCACAGTGTCAAGACGCTGCTCGAAATCGGGCTCCAACCCGACGTGCTCATCTGCCGCTCCGAAAAGCATCTCACGAGGGATCTGCGTGAGAAGATCGCCCTGTTCTGCAACGTGGAGACCCGCTCCGTTGTGGAAGGCCGCGACGTTGCGTCCATTTACGAAGTGCCATTGGTGTTTGAGAAGGAACGTCTCGCAGAGATCGTCATCGAAAAATTAAAACTCCGACGCAGCAAACCCGATCTGAAACGGTGGGTGAGTTTTGTCGACCGGGTCAAACACCCGAAAGGCCGCGTCAGGATCGCCGTGTGTGGAAAATATACCGACCTGCTCGACGCATACAAGAGCATCAACGAGTCGTTCGTGCATGCCGGAGCGGAAAATCAGGTGGCGGTCGATATCGAGTGGATCAAGGCCGAGGATATCCAGCACCATGGAGCGGCCCGGTACCTGCAGGATAAAGCCGGGTTACTGATCCCGGGCGGCTTCGGAGAACGGGGTGTCGAGGGGAAAATTCTCGCGATTCAGTATGTACGGGAGCACAACATACCCTTCCTAGGGATTTGCCTCGGTCTGCAGTGCGCGGTGATCGAGTTTGCCCGCAACGTCTGCGGATTGGCCGATGCGAACAGCACAGAATTCAAGAAAACGAAAAACAATGTGATCGATCTCATGATCGACCAGCGAACCGTGAAGAATATGGGGGGAACGATGCGGCTTGGCGCCTATCCCTGCGTGCTGACCAAAGGGACCAGGGCCTACGACGCCTACAAGAAGGAATTGATTCACGAGCGCCATCGTCACCGGTTCGAGGTCAACAATGCCTTCCGAAGGAAGCTGGAATCAAAGGGGATGGTGTTAAGCGGGTTGTCACCCGACAACCGGCTGGTCGAAATCATCGAGTTGCCGAGCCACCGCTGGTTTGTGGCTGGCCAGTTCCACCCCGAATTGAAATCAAGGGCCGTTAACCCACACCCGCTGTTTCGGGATTTTGTCAAGGCCGCAAAGGCATTGACTGAAGAAACCTCTGACTGATCGACTCCCGGCACGCACTGAAATGAAATATCCCAAGTTCACGAAGTGCATCCGGCGGTTCTTCGGATCAGGGGGACAATCTCTCGACGCCGTTCTTGCCTGTTCCCTTGCTGTGGCACTGCTTGGAGGGTGCAGCGCCGCCACGCGGCTGCAATCGACCTATGGAAATAAATACCGCTATTCGTACTCCATGGTGGCCCCCGCAAGGAGCGATAGTCTCCTGTTCCGTGACGAACGGCTTATCATCCAATTCCGGTTTGACGACGCCGCGGTCGGTCTGCAAATCCAGAATATTTCACCATTCGACCTCCGCGTGCTCTGGGCGGGGGCCTCGTTGGGGATCGGCGGATTGTACAGCGGTGTCCGGACCTTGGGAAATTTTTACGATACCACATTGGCGGCCCGGCACGTCCCCCTGATCCCTCCCCTGGGAGTTTCCCGCGACGTCCTGATACCCGTGAACAATGTGTATGTTGAGGGGGATCGTTGGCGTGAGATGGATCTGTTCCCTACTATGGATTTCAACTCCCCCTCACGGCGCGATTCCATCCTTGCCTTGGTGAGCACAAACCTGGATATCGTTTTGCCGATGGAATTCGGGTCGGAGGAGAAAACCTACCGGTTTACGTTCGCGGTGGATTCGGTCAGGAGTATTTCCTGGAGTGAGGATCGCTTCCCCGAGTGGTTCCCCCGGGGGCCGGGGACACCGCGGATCAACCCTTCGACCAACGATCAGCTGACCGCAGCCATTCTGGTGGCGGGATTTCTCGGATTCTCGGCGTATATGCTCACGGCAAAAAAAAATCCACCAACAGAATAACCCATGCCGTCTCCCTCCCGACGCCGTACACGTGATTCCTCCACCATGCTTCTCCTCCTCACGGTGGTCATGGTGTTGGGAACTTCCGGCTGCCAAAGGACCCGGGAGGAGAACGAGGGGGCGGATGGCCAGTTCTTCGAACCGCTGACCTCGCTCCCCGGTACTTCACCCTCATTGTTGTTCAGTGCGGATCACAGGGAGTCCGATTCTCTCTCCCTCCTCTTTATCGATTCCCTCCAGACCCGCATCGATGAGCAGGATCATCTGATCTGGGCATTGCGTAAAGAAATCAGCCGTTTGCGGGATTCTTCTGCGATCTCTTCGACTGCTATTACTGATTCACTGGCGACAGCCCCTTCCATCCCCGCGCGTGCGCCCATTACCTATGAACAGGCGAGAGTGCAATTCGCGGAGAAGAATTATCGGGGTGCCATCAGGTCGTTCCGGGGACTCATCAACAGCGGGATCGATCGAACCCTTGCCGACGATTGTCAATTGTTGATCGGGCGAAGCTTTTTCCACCTGCAACAGTACAACCAGGCTCTGAGTGAAACCGAGGGTGTGCTGGAGTACCACGATTCGGACAAGCTTGGCGAAGCTCAGTTTCTCTTGGGACAATGCCATGAAGTGACGGGGAACAGCCGGAAGGCACGGGAGATGTACGAAACCGTCGTACAGGAGTATCCCGGGAGCGAATTTGCCGCACAGTCGCGTCAACGGTTGATTCTGCTGAAGTAGGGCGTACAAAACAAACCCCGCCTGGGGCGGGGTCTGATGTTTACGACGATCTCTTTTTCGGCTTCGGTCGGGATCCGGGTCCTTTTCTGGATGGTTTCTGTCCGGCAGGGTCAGCAGGCTCGAGATTCTTCGCAATGGTGGTTGTTTTACCCTGGAGTTCCGAGAGTTGGATCTTCAGACCGTCTTCCGCATCCTGGGATTGCTTCCGAATCTGGTTGAACGCCGCGTACATCATGACATTCGATACGACCATCCCTCCGAGGAGAATATAAATCCAGATCAGCTTGTTGTTCAAATCCTTACGCACCAGATCGGCGTTGTATACGATCACCAGTTGAAGGCTATCCACCCTCTTGACAACGTCGTTCACGACATGCTTTTCTCCCTCGCTGACGGTATCCCGTTTCGTCGAATCCGTGCCGATGACGTGATTGCTGGGGGATTGCAGGGCTGGCATGGGCTGGCTGAAGAGTCCCTCCGGTACCATGAGGCCGACGATCAACAAGGTGCAGGTGGCGAGTCGATTTCGTATCAATGAAGAGCTCATGAGAACCTCATAGTGGAAGAGATGGGAATGGGTTCCCAAAATATCAACTCCGTCCACGAAAGTCAAATGAAGTTTTTTCGACGGCTCTGGTGATTGAATTTCACCACCGCTTTGGGTATCTTCGCGCAGCTTTATACCCAGTCAAAAAAAACATTTTTCCCCCCCACCATCGAAGGTGATTGTATGTGGAAAAGCCCCTTATTCATACTCCTCCTGGCTGTTCCCTTGTCACTATGTGGTCAACACCAGTCTGCGGATATCGTGTTCACAAACGGAAAGATCTGGACAGTTAACCCCAAAGTGCCGAGCGCTGAAGCAGTTGCCGTAGCTGGAGGGAGGATTATTAGTGTCGGATCGACCGTCGATGTGAAGAAACACGTTGGGTCCGGAACGCAAGTAGTTGATTTACAAGGCAAACGCATGCTTCCGGGATTAATCGACAATCACACGCATTTTATGAGCGGTGGATTTCAATTGCAGAGCGTTGATTTACGAACGGCAAAGAGTGAGGCTGAATTTGCGAAGCTCATTAAAGAACGCGCGGAGCGCTATCCCTCCCGATGGATCACCGGAGGCGATTGGGATCATGACAACTGGCCCGACTCCAATCTTCCGACAAAAGAACTCATCGACCAATATACCCCCTCGACTCCCGTGTTCGTTAACCGGTATGACGGGCATATGGCCCTGGCGAATTCATACGTGCTGAAACTTGCCGGGATCACCCGGCAAACCCCGGATCCCCCGGATGGGACGATCGTGAAAGACCCTCATACCGGTGAGCCGACCGGTGTGTTGAAGGACGGGGCCATGGGGCTGGTCTACAGGCATGTGCCGGATGCAAGCGAGCAGGAAATGATCGAAGCGGCGCGACTTGCTCTTGCCGAAGCACGGCGCTTTGGACTTACCAGCATTCAGGATATGTCGTCTGCCGGCGATCTGAGGGTTTACCAGGCGTTGAAAGCGAAGGGGGAGTTGACGGCTCGGTTCTATTCCCGGCTGCCGATCTGGCAATGGGAGAACCTCGCGAATACGGGGATCAAGGTCCCGTTCGGGGATGAATGGATCAGGATCGGATCGCTCAAAAGTTTCGCGGACGGTTCGCTTGGTTCGTCCACCGCTCTGTTCTTCGAGCCATTCACCTCCGATCCCGGAACGAGGGGGCTTGCGATGGACATCCTACAGGATGGAAGACTCGAGAAGTGGGCGATCGGGGCCGACAAGGCGGGGCTGCAGCTGTCCATCCATGCCATCGGCGACAGTGCGAACAGCCTCATCCTTGACATGTTCGCGAAGATCGTCAAAGAGAATCCTGAAAGGGACCGCCGGTTCCGCATTGAGCATGCCCAGCATATTCACCCGAAGGATTTCAAACGCTTTGCCCAACTTGGGGTCTATGCCTCAGTACAACCCTACCATGCCATCGACGACGGCCGCTGGGCGGAAAAACGCATCGGACACGAACGATGCAAGACCACCTATGCGTTCCGTTCATTCCTGGACAACGGTGTGAAGATGTGTTTCGGCAGTGACTGGACCGTTGCGCCGTTGAATCCGCTTCTCGGCATCTATGCGGCAGTCACGCGACGGACTATCGACGGTGCAACCCCGCAGGGGTGGTTCCCCGAACAAAAGATCACCGTGAAGGAGGCGATCGAAGCCTACACGATCAATAACGCATACGCGGCGTACGAGGAGGATGAGAAGGGGTCCATTACAGTCGGCAAGCTTGCCGACCTCGTGGTGTTGGAAGAGGATATTTTGTCGATTGATCCGGTAAAAATAGAGAAGGTGAAAGTGGCGATGACCATCCTTGGCGGAACAGTGGTGTACGACCGGTTGAAGGAGGGACGCTGAGGATAAAAAAACAGACGCATGCTTAAAACCATCATCAAATTCGGTGCTCTGACAGGTCTCGCGCTTGCGGCTGCAAAGATGCTCGAGGTTTCGTACCTCGCCGATCGTCTCTCCCTCAAAGCCTATATCTCGATCATCGGTATCGCATTCCTCGCCCTGGGGGTATTTCTGGGGCTGAAGCACCGCCGGCGAAAGGTGTTGGTGTCGTATAAGGAAGTTGACCTTCCTCCCGGCGGAATGGCAGCGCCGCTTCAGGAGGGGCTTCTCACTGAAAGGGAATTGGAGGTTCTTCGCCATATTGCCGGGGGACGTTCCAACCAGGAGATTGCCGACACGCTGTTTGTTTCACTCAACACCGTCAAGACCCATACGAACAACATTTACGGAAAGCTCGGGGTGAAAAGGCGAACACAAGCGCTCGATAAGGCCCGGCAGCTGAAGCTTCTTTGAAATGAGAGCGTTGGCTCCAGGGGCTCGAAAACCGGGGAGCGACGGATCGGAGTTACGCAGTCATCCCCTCCCCCTTCTCATCCTTTTTCGTGATTCCATTCCCCGGAATCCTAAAATCATACTTTCGTTTGATGTCAAACCCCTGTTCCCACCGTATCTTTGCATCGAGAATATTCCTCCAACCAACAAAAGGCAACTCATATGAATTCCTTTCTCCGGTCTCTCTTGCTGTACGGACTCGCCAGCGGTGCGGCGATGGCCCTGTACGCGACCGTGGAGTTTGCCGTCGGGCTGCATGGGCGCTATTTGAGCGTCGGCCAGTACGTCGGGTACCTGCGGTATGTTATTTTGTTCCTGGGGCTCTTTCTCGGCGTGAAGAATGTGAGGGATCAACAGAAGGGGGGTGCGATCGGTTACGGGAAGGTGCTGCAGATCGGCTTTGTCATCTCCCTGGTCGCAGGGGTCATCATCACCATCTACGAGATCCTCTATAATGAATACATCAATCCTGGATTTATGGAGGATTACATTCAGTTTACCATAGCAGGGATGAGGGAATCCGGCGCAACGGAAGCCGCCATGGAGGCATTACGGGAGCAGGCGAAAGCATGGAGTACCCCGGGGGCGCAGATCGCTTTTTACCTTGGTGAAACATTGATGCTGGGGGTGTTGTTTTCCCTGATCCTCGGCGGCATCATGAAGTGGCAGCCTCGCGCCCAATCGCTTGCAGGAACGGAGAAGAGTTCATGAGTGAGCCGATCATCCTTGAAGGCCATTCCGGCCACGTGATGTGTGCAACGTTTTCCCCGGACGGCAAGAAGCTCCTTTCCGCCGGATTCAGTGGGGAACTGTTTCTCTGGAACGTAAGGGGATGGAAGAAGATCGGCGCGTTCGAAGGGCACACGAACAGCGTGAACGCCCTTGCTTTTTCCCCCGACGGCAAGACCCTTGCCTCGGTATCAACAGATACGACCCTCAAGCTCTGGTCCTATCCCTCCGGCAAACTCCTGAGGAGTGTGGCGGCAGGCAAAAGGCCCGGTTCCTCGGTTCGTTTCTCGCCCGACGGAAAGCATCTTGCCACCGCATCGTACGATCCGGTCATCCGGCTTTGGTCGTTCCCTGCGTGTGAGGAGGTTGCAGCGATGAAAGGATATCCGAAGAATAATGGACCCGTTGTTTTTTCACCCGACGGAAAACAGTTGTTCTCGGGAGGTGTTGGAAACTCCGTGCTCGTATGGTCAACCAGTTCGGGAGAGAAGCTCGAAGAGCTTTCGGGGCATAAAACTGCCGTGATGGCGTTGACGCTCTCGAAGGACAAACGGCACCTCGTGACCGCCGACTATCATGGCACTGTACTGGTCAGAAATATGAAGGACCGAAAGGTTCTCCAAACAATTCAAACCCAAGGGAGGGGAATGATGGGCCTTGCCCTCTCTCCCAAAGGGAACATCCTTGCGGTAACTAGGCCGAACGGTGTGGACCTTGTTTCCTTTGACGACGGGTCATTGATCGGCAGTCTCCCCGTGAAGGCGCAAGGGGTTTATTCGGTGAGATTCTCTCCGGATGGAAAGTGGCTTGCAGCCGCTGCAGCGGACAAGCGGGTGCGTGTATGGGAGATGGAGTAAGCCGGGACCTTGCGGCGTTACGAGAGACCCATGGATCTTTCGCAAGGAAGAGGAAAAAATCATATATTCACGCAATCACTTGAGTGAGTGCGTGAACCGAACTTCATCCCCGAAACAGCTCTCTCGACCGCCGGAATCACCTCTGCAGTACGTCAAAGGGATCGGTCCGAAGCGCGCCGCTGTCCTTCCCGCATTCGGTATCCGCACCATCGAAGACCTTCTTACCTACTTTCCGTTTGATTATCTCGATCGAAGCAGTATCCTCCCGATCAGCGGCCTCAAGAAGCACCTCAACACCGACAAGCCTGTTACGGTGATCGGCGAGGTGTTCCGCCTGGAGATCCGCCGCGCCCGGCGTACCAACCGGTTAATGTTCTTCCTCACCATTAAAGACCGGCAAGATTACCTGACATGTGTCTGGTTCGAAGGGGTCCAGTGGTTCAAGGATGCCTTCGAGGTGGGGGAGCTGCTGGCTGTCTCCGCTTTCCCCGAGGTGGACAAACTGGGGCGTGTGCAGTTCATCCATCCGGAGTTTGACCGGTTGAAGGGGGCGATGGAAGAGGATGAACCTGATTGGGGAAAAATGTTCAACACGGGGGCCATCATCCCGAAGTACAGTTCCACCGCGGAACTGACGAGGGTGGGACTTGATAGTCGTGGCTTTCGCCGTATCATCCGGAATGCGCTCAAGACTCATCTCCCAAGAATCGGCGAGACTCTCTCCCGTGATATCCTGGAGCGTCATGGGCTGAAGGGAATGGCGTTAGCGATCGAGCAAATCCATTTCCCGTCGGATACCGTGAACCTTGAGGCGGCTCGCCGGCGGCTGAAGTTTGACGAACTCTTCTTCCTCCAGCTCATGCTGGCGTACCGAAAACGCTCCCTGGAGGGGGAGGGGAATGGGATTGCCTTTTCCTCCAAAAGCGTCCTTGCCCGACAACTTGTCGAGTCGCTTCCCTTCACGCTCACTAAAGCCCAGCGGAAAGTTCTCCGCGAGATCGCGGCGGATATGCAATCGGCGAAGACGATGAACCGGTTGCTGCAGGGAGATGTGGGAAGCGGGAAGACGATCGTCGCGCTGATGGCCATGCTGGTGGCGGTCGAGAGCGGGTACCAGGTGGCTCTGATGGCCCCGACCGAAATTCTTGCCGAACAGCACTATCGGACCCTCACGGCTCATCTGAAAGGTCTGCCGGTCAACGTTCGCCTGCTCGTTGGCGGACAGCGGAAAAAACTCCGGGAGGATGTCCTGGAGGATATCCGCAGCGGTCGTGCACACATTACGGTTGGGACCCACGCGGTGATTGAAGAGGATGTGGGCTTCGCCCGTCTCGGACTTGTGGTGATCGACGAACAGCACCGTTTCGGCGTGATGCAACGGGCGACCTTGCGCGAAAAAGGGTATCGCCCGGACGTTCTCGTCATGACCGCAACCCCCATTCCCAGAACCCTCGCGCTCACGCTCTATGGCGATCTCGATGTATCGGTGATTGACGAACTCCCGGCAAACCGCAGGCCGATCAAAACCGCCGTCCGGACGGAGAGCCAGAAGGAACGGGTCTTTCAATTTGTCCGGGAGGAAGTGAAGCGGGGGAGGCAGGCGTACGTTGTGTTTCCGCTTATCGAGGAATCGGAAAAAGTCGATCTGAAGGCTGCAACGGAGGAATTCCAGAGGCTTCGGACAGAGGTCTTTCCCGGGTTCAAAATTGGTTTATTGCACGGGAGGATGAAGTCCGATGAGAAGGAGGCGGTGATGCTCAAGTTTCAGGCCGGAGAGATCCAAATTCTCACGGCCACGACGGTGATCGAGGTCGGCATCGATATTCCGAATGCGACGGTCATGATCATAGAGAACGCAGAGCGTTTCGGGCTCTCCCAGCTCCATCAGTTGCGGGGTCGTGTTGGGCGGGGTGCCGATCAGTCCTATTGCATCCTGATCGCGGATTACGGATGGTTTGACGCCCATCGGAAGGGCAAGGAGGTGAGGGAGCTTCAGGTGGAGCGGCGCGACGCAGCGGTGCGGCTCGAAACGATGGTGGAGACAACCGACGGTTTCAGGATTGCGGAAGTGGACCTTCAGCTTCGCGGTCCCGGTGAGTTCTTTGGAACGCGCCAAAGCGGCCTGCCGCAGTTCAAGATTGCGAGCCTCGTGACCGATAGGGACCTCCTGGCTCTGGCGCGCACCGAGGCGTTCACCCTGGTCGGCAACGATCCCCAGTTGCGGGACCCGGCTCATGTCCCGATCCGGAGGCACTTTGAGGAGAAATACAGGGGGGCTTTGGGTCTCGGGGATGTCGGGTAAGGTTTTTTTGCCGGGTAAGGGGTCCTCACCCTGCCTAACGTTCAGGGTCGCGCACTCAAAACCATCAATCTCCTGTTGATGAATTCGATTGTTCCCTCCTCCAGTGCACCTTCCGCTCTCCTTTTTTCCTCTTGGTGACCTCTTGTGAACGACGCGGTCACGCGGCCTCCTCACCATGTCATGGTTTGATCAACCTTCCCCCCTCCTCCCCCTCCATGTTTCGGGACGACTTGCGTTGATCCGGATGTCGATCGCTTGCCATGAGTCGTACCTCATGTGCGTCCGCGAACAATCCGCGTCCGCGCGCGGAGTAGGTCGAAGGAGGTCATGATCGCGCGAAAAGGTGTGGAAACACTTGACAACAAGTTATAAAACATTATATTTGTATCAACGTTCAATGCTTCTTGTTCATTGAATCTTGGTCATCCTCTCAACAACAGAAAGGTTGAACAGACTGCTTGGTAAAGCGATTGCATGTCGCGCTCGTCTATAACATGAAGAAAGAAATTGTGGACGAAGTTTCGATCCGTGATGAAGGAAGGGACGAGGAAGAAGGAGAGATAGCGATACGAACGGGGACGGAGCTTCAACAGACGAGACCCGACACATACGCAGAATGGGATACCGAAGATACGATTCTTGCCGTTAAGGCAGCTCTGGAAGAGCGACATGTCGTGACGATGATCGAGGCGAATGAGGAGGCATTCCAGAAGGTACTTCAGGTTCAACCAGAAATTGTCTTCAATATTGCCGAAGGGCTGAGAGGCGCCTCACGTGAGGCCCAAATGCCGGCAATCCTGGAGATGCTTGGCATCCCGTACACAGGATCCGATCCGGTCACGCTCGGCATCTGCCTCGATAAGTCACGCGCGAAAGAGATTCTCTCCTACTACAACGTTCCAACCCCCGCCTTTCAAGTACTGACATCCCTGGACCAGCTTCGTGATTTTGCCATCACGCTTCCTTGCATTGTGAAACCGCTGCATGAGGGTTCGAGTAAAGGGGTTCTCGATTCCTCCATCGTACGCACGCGGGAAGAACTGCGCGCACAGGTCGAACGCGTTCTCACCGATTATGACGAGCCTGCTCTTGTCGAGCGGTTCCTTTCGGGGCGCGAGTTCACCGTGGCGCTCCTCGGGAACGGTCCGACGCTCCGGGTGCTCCCCGTCATTGAACTTCTCCTGGACCGGTTGCCCAAGGGGGCGAACCCGATTTATTCGTACGAAGCGAAATGGATGTGGGACCAGAGCGACCATCCCATCGAAATGTACCAATGTCCGGCCAGGATCGAACCGGAGCTCGAACACCGCATCCAGCTTGTCTGCCGGCAGGCGTTCGAGGTGCTCCGGTGCCGCGACTGGTGCCGGATCGACGTGCGCCTTGATGAGTTTGGCAATCCTAATATTATTGAACTGAACCCGCTCCCCGGAATCCTCCCGAACCCCGATGACCATTCGGCGTTCCCGATGGCGGCCCGGCATGGAGGATTGCCGTACAACGCAATGTTGAATGCAGTGCTGGATGCAGCGGTTGTTCGCACCGGCCTGATCTGACGCAGAGCCGTCCCGCTGATGGGCCGGCCTTTTCCGATAACCTCTGGGAGGTTTATGGCGAAAAAAATCCACGTTGCCGTTGTGTTCAACGAACCGACCATTGAAACCGCCGCCGGACGAAAATTTATTTCCGAGACCGGTACGATCGAGGCGGTTGCGACGCGCATGCAGGTACTGGCAGCTTCGCCTGCAGGTTCGGTCGATCTCTCTGAGGTGGGTGTCCTGGAAGAGCGCGAACACGTTTGTGAAGCGCTGCGGAAGAACGGATACAGGACCTCCCTCTTTAATATGAACGGCGACGTCAAGCGATTGATCTCCTTTCTTGAGGAAAAACAACCTGATCTCATTTTTAACCTGTGCGAATCGGTGGGGGATGAGTCAATCCATGAAATGCATGTGGCCGGTATCTACGAACTCATGGGGGTCCCGTATACGGGGGCTGGTGCCTTTGCCCTCGGGAACTGCCAGAACAAGGTCCGCACCAAGCAAATCCTCAGTTATTACAAGATCCGCACGCCGAAATTCCAGGTTTTCAACACACCCACGGAGGTGCATGAGGAGTCCCTGGAACTGAATTTCCCCGTCATTGTGAAGCCGGCGAACGAGGACGCAAGCGTGGGAATTGAGAACGGCTCGATCGTGGACAGTTGCTCGGCGCTGAAGAAGAGGGTTCGCTTTGTGTATCAAAATTATGACCAGCCGGCGCTGGCGGAGGAGTATGTGAACGGCCGCGAGATCAATGTCGCCATCATCGGGAACAAGCGGCCGGTCATCCTTCCGATCTCCGAGATTGATTTCTCCGGCCTGCCGTCCCACTTTCCCAAGATCGTCACCTACAATGCAAAATGGATGCAGGGGACGGACGAGTACAAGGGAACGGTGGGAGTTTGCCCGGCGGTTCTGCCGGCGGAAATTGAAAAGCAGGCGCGGGAGGTGGCGCTGACGGCATTCAGGGGCATGGGGTGCCGGGATTATGCCCGCGTGGACATGCGCCTGGACAAGAATAACACGCTCTACGTCATCGAGGTGAACCCGAACCCCGATATCAGCGATGACGCCGGGTTCGCGCGTTCCGCGCGGGTTCAGGGGTACTCGTTCGATCAGATCATCAATAAAATTGTCGAGTACGCTCTCGAAAGGACGCCCTGAGTTTCTGGTATGGCCATTCGTCCGTTTGTCAAAGAGGACATCCAGCCTCTGCATCAGATTCTCCATGCAACGGATGTCTTCAAAGAAGAGGAAATTGTCGTTGCCGTCGAGTTGATGGAGATCGTTGTCGGGGAACCGGATCAGCAGGATTACGTGATGGCGACCTACGTGGACGAAGCAAACATCGTGCGCGGGTACTACTGCATCGGTCCGACACCGATGACCCGCAGCACCTTCGACCTGTACTGGATCGCCGTCGACCCGGCGATGCACAGGAAGGGGATCGGCAGGGAGCTGAACCGACACAGCGAGGAGTATATTATCGGTCGCGGAGGGACGTTGATCGTGGCCGAGACCTCCTCGCAGCCGAAGTACGAGAAGACGCGGGCGTTTTATCTTCGTAACAACTACATCGAGGCCTCCCGGATCAGGGATTACTACTCCCCGGGCGACGATCTCGTGGTGTATACCAAACACTTATAGGAGGTTCAAAGAACCTGTATGGAACTCTGGCAAGAGATGTTGCGGCAGAGTGTCGATAGCGGGAAGGACCTTGTCGAACGATTCGGCTTTGACAAGGAACTTGCCGACAAACTGAACAAGCTCTTCCACATCCGGGTGAATCCTTATTACCTGAGCCTGATCCGCTACCCCGGCGACCCGATCTGGCTCCAATGTATCCCCGAAGCGATCGAGCTGGAAGATCAAAACGCACCGGATGACCCGCTCAACGAGGAAGCGGACAGCCCGGTCCCCAGCATCACGCACCGTTACCCGGATCGAGTGTTGTTTTTGGTGACAAGCCAGTGTTCGATGTATTGCCGGTTCTGCACGCGCAAACGAAAGGTCAGCGATTCGACCAAGATCAACTCCAAATGGATCCAGGACGGCATCGATTATATCGCAGCCCATCCGGAAGTGCGGGATGTGGTCCTGTCCGGCGGCGATCCGCTGATGGTGACCGATTATGTGCTGGAGCGTATTCTCTCCTCCCTGCGGGAGATCCCTCATGTGGAGATCATCCGGCTTGGGACGAAGATGCCTTGCGTCCTGCCGCAACGGATTACCACAAAGTTGTGCAAGATCATCAAAAAGTATCACCCCATTTATGTCAATACCCATTTTAACCATCCGTGGGAATGCACGCCGGAGGCGGAGAAAGCCTGCGCGATGCTTGCAGATGCCGGATGCCCTGTGGGCAATCAGGCAGTCCTGATGAAGGGGGTCAACGACGACCCTGATGTCATGCTCGAACTTCACCGCAAACTCCTGAAAATGCGCGTCCGGCCCTACTATATTTACCAGGCTGACCTCACCAAGGGGACCAACCATTTCCGGACCCCCGTTCGCAAGGGGTTGGAGATCATGGATAAACTGCGGGGCCATACTTCCGGTCTTGCCGTTCCTTATTATGTCATCGACGCGCCGGGAGGAGGAGGGAAGATCCCCCTGCTTCCGCAGTACGTTCTCGGCAGAAATGGGAACGATATCATCCTGAGGAACTTCAAATACGAAATCTACACCTATCCTGATGTCCAGGAGGAACCCGCCGCGCCGCAACAAGTGGTGGAAACGAAGTACCGGCGGCGGCGGAAAACACAGCCCGCGTATGCGCGGACCAAGGAGGCGCGCGAGCTGGAGCCGGTGGCCAAATAAGATTCCTGATTTTAGACAGGGAGCCCACGATGGAGATCGTGGGCTTTTTTGTTTCGGGATTTTTGATGTTATTGGAATGCCCCCGTTCATCATCAACGAACCTCCGTTCCGGTCCTTTGGAACAGGGGAGCCCCGCCGAGAACGGCAATTCCCTAGAAGGAGACTCTATGGCCCACAATACCCTTGAACAGATCAAGCTCATCCAGGAAACCCTGCAACGTGAAAAGATTGAGGCATGGCTGTTCTACAATTTCAGGGGATCGAATGTCTTTGCCACGCGCATCCTCAGCCTTCCCCCGCACCTGACCCAGACGCGCCGGTACCTTTATTTGATCCCTGCACGGGGAACGCCCCGCAAACTCGTCCACAACATCGAACAGTATAACCTCGACCATCTCCCGGGGGAACGAAGGGTCTACTTGAGCTGGCAATCGCTTGAGGAGGGATTGGTGTGGATGCTGAGCGGCTTGTCTTCCGTTGCCATGGAGTACTCCCCGCGGAATGCGATTCCGTATGTTTCCACGGTGGATGCGGGAACGGTGGAGTTGGTGCGCGGAACCGGAGTGAAGGTCCTTTCCTCAGCGAACCTTGTCCAGTATTTCGAGGCTCGCTGGGACGATGAACAAATGAAGGAAAACGATACGACAGCGGGACACCTGCGGCAGATCGTCGACTTGACGTTCGGTTTCATTAGGCAACGTGTTACCTCGAACACGCACACGACGGAATACGACGTGCAGCAGTTCATGCTTTCCGAGTTTCGCAAGCGCGGGATCGTCACTCAAAGCGACCCGAACTGCTCCGTCAATGCCAACAGTGCCAATCCCCACTATGAACCGACGAAGGAAATCCATAGTCCCGTCCGTAAGGGGGATTTCGTGCTTATCGACCTTTGGGCTAAAACGGACAAGCCGCGGTCGGTCTATGCGGACATTACCTGGACGGGATTTGCGGGGGAGAAGGTACCGGAGGAGTACGCAAAAGTGTTCGCGGTGGTGAAGGGGGGAAGGGACGCGGCGCTGAACCTGGTCCGGAGCGCGTTCGCATCCAGGAAGGAAATCTGTGGCTTCCAGGTGGACGATGCGGCCCGAACGTTCATCGAGGAGAAAGGCTATGGCCAGTATTTTATTCACCGCACCGGCCATTCCATTGGGGAAGAAATTCATGGAAACGGCGCCAACATGGATAACCTGGAAACGCGCGATGAACGGAAGATTATCCCCGGGACTTCATTTTCCATCGAGCCGGGGGTTTACCTGCCGGAGAAGTTCGGGATCAGGAGTGAGATTGACGTCGTGATTTCGATGTCGGGGGAGGTCATTGTGCCCGGCCTTCCCATACAGGAGGAGGTCATCCCTATTCTGAAATAACCAGCGTTAGCGTTGCAACAACCCCTGATCTCGAGGTCTTTCACTCTTGGAAAAAGGAGCACCCATGCTGAATGAGTTCAAGAAATTCGCCCTGCGAGGAAACGTGGTGGATATGGGGGTCGGCATTATCATCGGCGGGGCATTCGGGAAGATTGTTTCATCGTTCGTCAATGACGTCATCATGCCCCCCATCGGTTTGCTGATCGGGGGAGTCGACTTCAGCGACCTTGCCCTAACCTTGAGAGCCGCGACAGGAACCAATCCAGCCGTGACTCTAAACTATGGCTTGTTCGTGAACACGGCCCTGGATTTCGTCATCGTGGCTTTCGCGTTGTTCCTCCTTATCCGGGCTATCAACCGCTTGAGCCAGACAGGGGGGGCTCCAGCTCCCGTCCCCACGACCAAAGAATGTCCGGAGTGTTCCATGTCTATTCCCGTGAAAGCGCGACGTTGTGGGTATTGCACCACCGTTCAGCCATAGATTACCATCAGAAGGAGAAAGCCATGAGAACTCCATTCATTGCTTGCATACTCTGTCTTCCGGTCCTGGGCTTCGGTTTTCAGGAACCCGTCAAGGACTCGGTGCAATCCTGGAGTCATACCATGATTAGCGCTTTGACGTTTACGCAGGTTTCGTACTCGAATTGGGTCCAGGGAGGACAAAACTCCCTTGCCTATACGCTCTCCGTCGAAGGCAAATCGGAACGGGCCGATTCGACCCTCAACTGGGCGAACTCCTATAAGTTCGCATTCGGGCAAGCGCGGCTTGGGGGCGGTGGACTTCGTAAAACGGACGATAAGATCGACCTGCAATCGGTACTGACGTACAAATGGGGCAGCCTGATTAACCCGTACGTTGCGGCAACCCTGAAGTCGCAATTTGCCGAGGGGGTGACTTATGATGACCAGGGGATTGCGATGCCGGTCTCCGCGATGTTCGATCCGGTGTACTTGACCCAGAGCGTTGGTTTCGGATATCAGCCGGTTCCTCAGATTACGACGCGGTTGGGAACTGCATTGAGGGAAATTCTGACCTCGATGTACTCTGCATACAGCGACGATCCTGGAACGGCGGAGGTTGAAAAAACCAAAGTGGACGGCGGCATCGAATCGGTGACGGAAATAGAATGGAAGCTTGAGGAGAACATCCTGCTCACCGCGAAACTGGAACTGTTTGCCCCTCTCAAGAACTTTGACCAGGTCGTTGTGCGAGGAGATAATACCCTCGCTCTCAAAGTCAGCAAATATATTGTCGTGAACCTGAACGTCCAATGGATCAATGAGACGCAGGTCACACCCCGTACTCAGGTGAAGGAAACCCTTGCGATAGGATTGAGTTATACGCTTCTCTGATGGAGTCGGAATGAGTTTTTCGCGGTGATTCGCCATCGTTCGGAAGCACATCAAAAAACAGCAAAAGAAAAAGGTCGAGCGTTAAAAGGTTTTCATTACAAAAAATTCAGTTGACTACGGAGGGGGTGTGCAAGTATCTTGAAGGTGGGACTGCTGGGAGTCTCAAGTTAACTACCATTCACACTGTGGGGGGAATTGCCATGAAAACAACAATCGCTGTGGGGTTGGCGCTTGGTGTGATCTTACTTGTGGGATGCGAAGACAACGCCAGGACCGCGGACCTTGAAAAAGAGGTCGTCCGGATGGAGGGCCAGAGCCTCGCTCTCAGGCAGGATATCGAAGCAAGAGACAAGTATATTGACGAGGTGATGCAGGCCGTCAACCTGGTCTATAAAGACCTCGAAAAGGCTAAATCGAAAGAGGCGACTCTCAAGCAGAAAACGCAGGGGGTCGAGGGCCAGCCCGTGTTGAGCAGCGAACAGATTCGGCAGTCAGTGCTGGATCAGATTTCTGCGATCGGGTCAAGCCTGACTGAGAACCGCAAGAGGCTTGCAGGCTTGCAAAGCAGGTTAAAGGCATCGGATGTGAAGTATGCCAGCCTGGAGGAGATGGTCCAAAACCTGAAGCAGACCCTTGAGCAAAGGGAACAATCCGTTGCCATGCTCGAGGCCCAGGTCAAAGGGCTTGAAGGTACTGTTGCTGAAAAGGCTCAGGTGATCGTAGAAAAAGAAAACGTTATCGCCGACCAGCGGAATCGACTCAACACCGCCTATTATGTTGTTGGGAAGCGGGATGAACTGAAGAAGAAGGGGATCATTTCCGACGAGGGGGGATTCCTCTGGGGGTTGGTAGGGACAACCACAGTTCTTTCGAGCGGAGTTGACCAGACACAGTTTACTACGGTCGATTGGACAAAGGATCAGACCATCCATGTTGAGGGCAAGGTCGTGGAGATTATCCCCAAACGGAGCGGGGAGTTTTTCGCAGTTGCCCAGGTGGAGGGGAACAGAGGCGATTTGACGATCACGCGCCCTGACAAATTCTGGCAGGAAAAGTTCCTCGTTGTCGTTGTCGACTGAGCTTGCTGGAAAACAGGCCCAGCCAACTGTCGCTTTTGATGTGAGTACTACTACATAGAGTTGAACCAAGAGGTAGGATCCAGGCAAAGGTCGGGAGAACAAAGCCCGACCTTTGCCTTTTTATAGAGTGCCTGACCGTTCATCGGACAGTACTTAAACCTCCCAGCCTGTCTGGCGATTGTTCCGACCAGTCACGCGATCCAGCGAAATTATTGCAATCCCCTCTTCTCACCGTTATCCGTGAAAATTCGGAATATACCGAAAAAACACTTGACAACGATTTCAAAAATTCTTATGATTGCAGTGTCAGGTGCTGATACTTCATCCTGATCGTGTGAGTCAGTCGGTGGAGGCTCAGTACTCAATGTCATTGGTGTTGAATGGGAGGAGGGGAGATGACACGCATTCGTTGTTTGATTGTGGCTTTGGCCATTGCAGCATCTGTCAATCATTTGATTGGTCAAGTTGTTGAGGAGTTTGATGGCGGCACCTTCCCTCCGGTGGGTTGGACCGCGTCGGTTTCTTCAGGAGCGACCTTCTGGACAAGGATATCAAGTAATACAAAAAATGGGAGTTCTGGCGCAGCGAGCTCGAGCAATCCCGCGGTCGGTGCTGCAAAGCACCTCACCTTGTCAATCAACGCTTCGGCTACCCTGTCCTCGGTTTCTTATTATGTCTCGGTCAGCAGTGTCACCGCCGGGACAGGCGCCAAACTTATCGTCCAGGCTGGAGTCGATACGACTTCATTGACCACTACGCGAATTATTGATTTGGAAGATAGCCTGGTCTTCACCGCTCCAAACACGTATATCCTCTTCACTGACCTGGTCGAGGGGACGTTTGCTTCCGGTCAGTCAGGGGCTGTCGACCTGAGGTCACAGAACCCGGCGTATATACGATGGACACATCAAAAAACATCAGGGTTCGCTGCTGCTTGCAGATTGGAGGATGTTACCGTTGAGAATGCTACAGCTCTCCCGGTTCAGCTTATCTCCTTCAGCGTGGTTGCCAGTGGGTTGACCGCTCACCTTCGTTGGTCGACGGCGACAGAGACGAATAACTATGGCTTCGAAGTCGAGCGACGAGGGGGAGAGGAAACCAGACAACGGCAGGTATCTTCAACTGCAAAAGGCGGACGTAATGCTTCAACCTGGGCGACCATCGGCTTTGTGCAAGGGTCTGGAACAAGCTCTTCTCCCAGGGAATACTCA
Organism: Ignavibacteriales bacterium; assembly: GCA_016192345.1. Classification (GTDB taxonomy): domain Bacteria; phylum Bacteroidota; class Ignavibacteria; order UBA10030; family UBA10030; genus UBA6688. The sequence goes on from JACPUH010000102.1 coordinate 59,163, forward strand.
TTCATGGAGAACCTTTCCACTCCCGGCCATTACGCCTACCGCCTGAAACAAATCGACCATGACGGTACCTACGAGCACTATCATGCAGCAGAAGTGGAGGTTGGGCTGATGCCGATGCGGCTTGAGCTGTTCTCCAATTATCCAAACCCGTTTAACCCTACAACCTCTATCGGTTTTACCCTTCCTGAAAACGGGCACGTTGTTCTCAAGGTGTTCGATATACTTGGTAGGGAGATCCGGACGCTCTTTGAGGGGGAAGTGGGGGCGGGGCGACTCTATCAAACCACATTTGAAGCAACACACCTGCCGGGCGGCTTGTACCTCTCCCGCCTGGAATGGAACGGGCGCGTCCTTGTGAAGAAAATGATTTTGATGAAGTAGGCACCAATATCAATGGTGTTGCTTATTTGGGCACGCGGAGCAGGTTGACGATGCCCAGGATAAGGAAAAGAAGGTTCGCAAGCCATGCGGTCAGGAAGGGGTTAACGTCGCCGTTGTACCCGAACACATGGCTTGTTTTCATGAAGGCGAGATAAATAAACGTGACGGCAACACAGATCCCGAAGTCGATTGCTACGCCGCTCCTCCGCCGGATCGATCCGAAGGGAACGCCGAACAGGACGACGATGACGCTCGCGAACGGGAAAGCGATTTTGCTGTGGAAGTCCACCTGCCATCGCGACACATCCTGCCCCGATCGCTGCTGGTTCTCAATGAATTCCTTCAACTCGGTATAGTCCATTTCGTCCGGTTTCTGCTGTTTTTTCTCGATATCCCCCGGGGTGATCCGGAGCGAATGGATCGATAAGCGGTCGAACGATTGCAGGACCCCCTCCTGTTTTGCCCCAAATTCCCGGAAGGTCCCTTTCAGAAGAACCCATCCCTCGTGAAGTGAATCCTCTGTTCCCTCTTCAAGCCATGCCATCTGACGGGCATCATATCGCCGGACAAGGACGGTAAGGTTCGTGTCCGCAAACTCCTGGACACTGACCGTCGTTGCAGTCCTGGCCTGACTGTCATAGAAGTTGATCGATACGAGGCGTGTCCGTTCCTCCTGGAAGAAGATGTTGAAACGGCTGAAGCTGACGCCGGAACGGTGAAGGTGTGCCCGTTCGATGGCGAACTTCTTTTGGTTCGCGAATGGCACGAGCCATCCGTTGAAATAGACCGAGACCCCGCTCACGAGAAACGAGACGACGAGAAACGGGATCAGGATTCTGTAAAGGCTGACGCCGCTCGACTTGATCGCAGCCAGCTCATTCTGGTTCGAAAGCCTGCCGGTCACGAACAGCGCGGCGAGGAGCATGGCGACCGGGGTCATGAGTTTGACGATCTCCGGCGTAAACCAGAGATAATACTGGAGGATGGTTCCCGCCGGAACATTGGCATCGATGAAGTCGTCCAGCTTCTCCATCATGTCGATGATAAGGAAGATCATGAGGAAGGCGAGGAGGCCGAAGAAGAACGTTGAGAGGAACTGGCGAACGATGTACCGGTCCAGGATCGTCATGCCGGTTCCCCCTGGGTTCGCCATCCTTTGGGGACCAGTCGTTCCAGGCTTGACCAATCGATGATAAGGTTTTCGCGTGCTGTCCGGATGGTCAGGTAGACTCCGAGGAGTCCAAGGACAATGTTGGCGATCCACATCCCGATCCACGGTTCGGTGAAGCCGCGGTCGGCCAGTTTTTCGCCGCCGATCAGGAATGCCCAATACAGAAGGAAAAAGCCGAGGCTCAGGCTTGCAGCGACGCCGAAGGTTCCTTTGCGCGCCATGATCCCCAGCGGCACGCCGATCAACACAAAGACGATGCTCGCGAAGGGGATTGAGTATTTTTTATGGATCTCGACCGTATACTCCCGGACTTGTCGCGCGTAATAGTCGATCCGGTTGAATTCGCTTTCCACGGTGCTTCGGAGAACCGAGGTGCGCGTCAGGGCATCGAACGTAGGGTTAGTTTGTCCTCCGTCCATGGGAGTGGTCGAAGGGGAAAAGATCCGGTCGAGGTCCTGCCGTTGCAAGGTGGCAATGCGATCCATCGATTGTTGCTGCAGCGCACTCAGGCTGTCAACGATCTGCCGCATGGCCTGGGCGCTCAGTTCCCGGTCGCCCCGGCTGAACATCGCTTCCGCGGAGCGCTGGAATTCGAACCCATCGGCGTTCATCGCGATGCGGTGTTTTTCAAATTTGATTGTGCGGTATTGCTCGAATGTTTGGTTGTTGATCTCGTGGATCTCGCCGTTCCTCAAATCCATAATCAGTTTGCGATAATCGGGGGAAAATGAAATCGTCCCCGTCTGCGCCGACACGGTGGTGGTCAGGGCGGTGTTTGTATAATCGAAGATCGTGACCCCTTCAAGGTCGTTGGATTGCTCGAATGTCTTCCGGACAAGAATACTGTACCCGGAGATGTCCTGCGAGAAAAGTCCGGGCATCAGGGAGAAGGTTGGCTTCTTCCGGTAGATATCGGTCAGCAGGATCTTCGCGCGGTGGTTGGCATCCGGCAGAACCTCGTTGTTGAACTGCACCAACAGGATGCAGACAAGGACCGCGGTGATGAACACCGGGGTGATCATCCTGTAGAGGCTCATCCCGCTGGCGCGCATGGCGGTGATCTCGTTGGTGGAGGCCATCGTTCCGAATGCCATCAGGGTCGCCACGAGCACGGCCATCGGCACAGCCAGCACTACCATCCATGCAAGGTTCATAACGATCAATTCGATGATCACGCCTGCGCTCAGGCCCTTTCCGGCGAGTTGATCCAGTTTTTGCATGATGAACTGGAGCAGAAAGATAAAAGTCAACACCGAAGTTGAAAAGAGAAATGGGGCGATGTGTGCCCGGAGGATATGGCGCCACAGGAGGATCATACGGCGAAAATATAGTGAGATTGTTCAGCTATTACAATAACGCAAAATGGCAGTCGGGCAGCAAGGTTTCTCGCTCCTTCCTTCGCGAGTTCTTGCTTTGCGCAGGTGTGTTCCTTATCTTGATCAATGTTTCCCCCACACGATCTCCCGGCATGAACGACTCACTGATTCAACTTCGAAGAGAGTATTCCCGGCGCTCCCTGAACGAACAGGATGTCGATCCGAACCCGTTCGTCCAATTCGGACACTGGCTCGACGAAGCAATTCGGTCGGAGATGATCGAGCCGAATGCGATGATCCTTGCGACGGCCTCGGCTGACGCTCTCCCCTCGGCGCGGGTGGTCTTGCTGAAGGGGTTTGATGAGCGCGGATTCCTTTTCTTCACCAACTATGAAAGCCGGAAGGCCGAAGAACTCCGGAAGAACCCGCAAGCGGCCCTCTTGTTCTACTGGGGAGAACTGGGCCGCCAGGTCCGCATCGAGGGAACGGTCGAGGTCGCGTCCCGTGAAGAATCCCGGGAATATTTTCGCACGCGCCCGATGGAGAGCCGCATCGGCGCATGGGCCTCCAAACAAAGTTCTGTGATCCCGGGGAGGGCGTTCCTGGAGGAGCAAGTGAACAGGGTCAAACAGCAATTTCCGGATGACGAGGTGCCACTTCCGCCGTTCTGGGGAGGATTCCGCTTGAAGCCCGCGGCATTTGAATTCTGGCAGGGACGCGAGAACCGGCTCCATGACCGTCTTCGCTATTCGCCGAAGGGCGGTTTGTGGGTTATTGAACGGCTTTCCCCCTGACTCCTGTTGCATCCCTCATCGCCGGTCACATCCACCCATCTTCAACCGCAGCATGCACAAACCTGATGACATAGCGGGAAATTCTGAACAGGACTTTCGTCGCATAGCCGAGCATGCGCCGAACATCATCATCCGGTTCGACAGGCAATTAAGGCATCTCTATGTGAACCCGGCCGTGGAGGCGAAGATGGGGATGACTCCGCAACAAATGATCGGTAAGACCCATGCAGAACTGGGTCTTCCGGATGAGATTGCAAGCTTCTGGACAAACTCGCTGAAAAAAGTATTCGACAGTGGGAAAGCCGACTTGATCGAGTTCGATTTCCTGACGCCCCACGGGAAAGCCTGGTATCGTTCAAGACTCGTTCCGGAATTGAACGAGAAGGGGGGTGTGGAAACGATCCTCGTCATTGCGGACGATATCACCGATCTTAAGTTGGCGCAGGAGTCGCTGTTCGACAACGAGGAGAGATATCGGCAGTTCTTCAATGAAGATCTCTCGGGAAATTTCGTCTCCACCCCCGAAGGGAAGATCCTGATGTGTAATCCTTCGTTTGCCCAAATTTTCGGATTCGATTCCGTCGAGGATGCTCTCCAGTCAGACCCCTCCTTGTTGTACGAAAACAAGGGCCGAAACCTCTATCTCCGGCTCCTTAAGGAAAGAAAAAAGCTTGAGAATTTTCATGAGGAGATGAAACGAAAGGATGGATCGACGGTCTATGTTGTTTCCAACATCCGCGGCGAGTTTGACCCCCTTGGCCACCTGGTCCGGATCCACGGATATGTGCTTGACGAAACTGACCGGATTCGGGCAGAAGAAGGGCTCCGCCAGAGCATGGAGCAGTTCCGGAAGCTCTTCGAGGAGGGCCCGGTGGGGATGGCTGTGCTTTCAACCGACCTCAACCTTATCCGGGTGAACGCAGCGCTCTGCAGCTTGCTTGGGTATTCGGAGCAGGAAATGAAGGAGAGGGGTGTCCACGGGATCACCCACCCCGATGATTTGATGAATGATCTTGAGCAAGCACGACGGCTGCTCCGCGGGGAAGTCGCAAGCTACCAGATTGAAAAACGGTATATCAAGAAAACGGGGGAGATTATATGGGGGTTCCTTACGGCGTCCCTGGTGCGCGATGAAACCGGGAAGATTCTCTACGGGATCGGTATTGTGGAGGACGTCACGGAAGAAAAAGTTGCCACGGAACGCCTGCGGGGGTCGGAGGAAAAGTACCGCTCCCTCTTCGAGGACTCGAAAGACGTTATCTTCATCAGCACCCCTGGGGGAAAATTCCTCGATATCAATCAGGCCGGTGTCGAGTTGTTCGGGTACGCATCGAAGGAGGAATTGCTGGAGGCGGATATCGCGCGCGATTTGTACCTCGATGCGGAAGACCGGGCCACAATGATAAAGCTTCTTGCTGAGCGCGGATTTATCAAGGATTATGAGGTGAGGGTGAGAAGAAAAGATGGAAAACGGCTGATCGTCCTGGAGACCACAACGGTCCTCCGGAATAAGCGGGGGGAGGCCGTCACTTATCGCGGCATCCTGCGTGACGTCACGGAGCAAAGGGGTCTGGAGGAGCAACTGCGGCAGGCTCAGAAAATGGAAAGTGTCGGAACGCTGGCGGGAGGCATGGCGCACGATTTCAACAACATCCTTTCCATCATCCTCGGCTATGTGAACGCGTTGGAGCAGGTTGACCTGCCGCGCGAGCAACACCTGAAAAGTATCGACTCGATTCGAAAAGCGGTTGAACGGGGGGCGGGGATCATCCGCCAGCTTCTCACCTTTGCCAAGAAAACCGCAGGCGAGATTACGTCGATACCATTGAATGAGACGATCACGGATCTCTCCCGACTGCTGGAAGAGACCCTCCCCAAAGGAATCCGCCTGGTTCTCCAGTTGACCGCGGCCAACCCGGTCCTCAAAGCGGACGAGAACCAGCTTCAACAGGCCCTGCTGAATTTATGCCTCAATGCCAAGGATGCCATCTTCAGCAAACCGGATGAGAAAGGGGCGATTATCATCCAAACCGAAGTTGTCCATGGTCATTCCATGAAACATAGATTTCCGCGAGCGGAGGACCACCAGTATGCGCTCATCATGGTTCAGGATGACGGTGTAGGCATGGAGGAGGAGGCGAGGGGGAGAATGTTCGAGCCTTTCTTCACCACAAAGCCCCCCGGAAAAGGAACGGGCCTCGGGCTGGCGGTGGTGTACGGCGTCGTGAATGCCCACAAGGGGTTTATTGATGTTGTAAGCGTGTTGGGCGGGGGGACGACGGTGAATGTGTTCCTCCCAGCCCAGGTCATGCAAACGGCTTCCCGGGCTGAAACGGCGGGAACGGGTGAATCGCAGGGAGGTGTGCTCCTGGTGGAAGATGAAGTGATGCTGATTGAGTTATTGCAGACCTTCCTCGAAGAGAACGGGTTCCGGGTTTTCCAGGCCCGCGACGGGGAGGAGGCAGTGCGGGTCTATGAGAAAAACAGGAACGAGATTGATGTCGTATTATCGGATATGGGATTGCCGAAACTGGGGGGATGGGAGGCATTCCAAAAGATGAAAGAGATCAACCCGGATGTAAAATCCATCCTCGCGAGCGGGTATCTCGATCCCGTCCTTCGCACGGAAATGATCAAAGCCGGTGCAGTCGACTTCATCCAAAAACCGTACGTGCCGGAGATTATCCTGGAGCGCATCCGGGGGATCATCGATTCCAAATGATACGCATGAATACAACGCTTGACCTTTATTCTTCTTTTCACTAAGTTTTTTCCGTCATTCAATTCCGAACGTGATTATCCCAACCTTCCATACCGCCCGGCGCCGGAACAAAACGGTCGTCATTGGCATGGAGCCCGCGTTCGCAACCCGCAACAACCAGTGGAGAAGTATCGGATCATTCGCTACCGTTTCTGTGAGTAGGCTTCCTAAGCGACTGTTGAACGATGTGTCATAGGAAATATTAGGGCTGCGTGAAACACGGTAGCGAATTACAGAGTCAACGGCCGGGGGTCCCCGGGCGTCGGCGCGTTGGTCCGGGATCACTGGTTCGATCTACACTCCGAACCTTGATTGTTCCCCGCCTGCAGGAATCGAAGGTCTTTGCCCGTGTGGAAGGACCAGTCCTTCCATGGGCTGTCGCTGCATTGGTGTTCCTGGTGTCGGGCATCCCCTCCGTTCGGGAGGCATCAGCCGCTGCACGATCTCCGCACACGGGGCCGTTGCTCTCCTCGTTATTCCCCTCACCTACAGTACTCCAGGATACGACCTTGCGCGGATCCGGAGCGCAAACACGTCGCACCCGTGCACTCCTGCGGAAACGCCAAACAACCCTGGGGGCCGAGCAACCCGCTTCAACGCAAAGTATCCTGGATTCGATCAGAGCGCTCCCCCGTGATTCCTCCGCACGACTCGAGCAGTTCCACCATGTGCGAGTCGATGAGCCCATGGTACGCCCCTTTGCCTCCGCACCACACCCCCTGTACCTTCCGGAACCGCCGATGGTTCGCACGCAACACGAGCTTGATACCGCTCAATATGTCTATCGTATCCGCCGGGTGGTGGGCGGGGTGGATGTCCGGGAGCCGCTGGTCTATTCCTTCGAGGAATACAAGGAGGCCCGTCTCCAGCAGGCTCTCAGGCTCAACTGGGAAGCTATGGCACGCAAGTACGAACTGGCGGCAGGTAAGAAAAAGGGATTAGGCGACCTTTTCGGCTCGGTAACGAACATCGAAATCCCGGTACCGAAGAACCCCCTCTTCAGTATCTTTGGCCCGAACATTATACGCCTGCAGATCAACGGTGCTGTCGATATCCACGCTGCCTTCCGGAACACTTCTTCCGATCTGTTCGTGAGCAACCCTTTGGGCCAGAGCCGCAACGAGCCGGATTTCAACCAGAACGTGCAGGTGAACGTGAAGGGGGAGATTGGCGACAAGCTGAAGATCGACGCGGACTGGAACACCCAGAGGACGTTTGAATTTGAAAACCAATTGCGAGTCCGTTACACGGGCTATGAAGACGACGTTGTCCAGTCGGTCGAAGCGGGGAATGTCTCGCTCCAGACGAACTCTTCCTTCATCTCCGGCAACCAGGCGCTGTTCGGTATCAAGACGGCACTGCAGTTCGGCCCTCTGAAGCTGACGACGATTGCTTCGCAGAAAAAAGGACAGATCCGGGAATTGAGTGTTTCCGGCGGAGGTCGCCCCACACCATTTTCCAAACGCGCAACCGACTACTCGCGCGACCACTATTTTATCGACACATCCTATGTCGCTTGGTTCGACTCGGTCTATTTAAATATCCCGGCGAGGATTGATCCCCGAAAAGAGATCAGGGACATCGAAGTATGGGTGACCCGGATCGGCAATGAGGACCCGAACGAACGGGATGTCGTGGCCTTTCTCGACGAAAGCAAAGTCCGGAACCTGCAAAACAACCTCGCTGCACGGGGTGAAGAATATAACAATCTCCCCGGTGAGGTTGAGGTCGGACGGTTTATCCGGCTCGAGGAGGGAATTGATTATACCTTCCATAAGTATGCGGGGTATATCACCCTGAACAGGTCCCTGCAAGCCGAACAGGCAATTGCCGCTGCCTATTCTCTCCCCAATCCCGTCGATTCCCGCGGGACGATCGATGTCGGCAATTTTGGGACCAAGGGTACGGATACCTCCAGATCTGTGAAACTCATCATGAAGCTTGTACGGCCTAACCGCCTCGGGCTGCATTTTAAAACCGCCTGGCGGATGATGCTGAAGAACATTTATCCCCTGGGGGGGCGCGGCATCAAGAAGGACGGTTTTGAGATGAAGATGCTGTACGAGGTCTCCGGGCAGGAGCCACAGGATAACATCCTCGGGTTCATCAACCTGATCGAAATGTTCAGTCTCGACCGGTACGGTGAACAGCCCGGTTCCCCGCCGGACGGCAAGTTTGATTACGCTCCGGGTGTCACGATCGATGAATCGCGCGGCGAGTTGATTTTCCCGCGCACCGAACCGTTCCGTGAAGGGATCCGCCGGTATTTCGCGGGGATCGGCAAGACCATTGCGGAGGCCGATTCGTTTGTCTTTCACGAAGTCTACGATACAACGTTCAACGGTGCCTCGAACAGCGCGCGGAACAAATTCCTGATGCAGGGAACGATCACCTCCTCCATCGCCTCGACCTACCCGATCGGCTTCAACGTGGTTGAAGGGAGCGTGGAGGTGATCGCCAACGGTCAGAAGGCGCAACTGGGGGCCGACTATACTGTGGATTATATCTCCGGGCAGGTGGTGATCAGGAACCAAAGTTTGCTCGTTCCCGGCACCAACCTGCAGATTAAGTACGAGGCGAACGACCTGTTCCAGCTTGCG
>JACPUH010000022.1 GCA_016192345.1 Ignavibacteriales bacterium
AGGAGTCAAAGTACTCCGATTTGTCGCCCAGCTACTCGCTGATCGTAAAGAGGAATTTCCAGAATGCGGCGGGGGTTGGGCGGGTCTGCATCACACCGAGCAGGACGTCGCTCCGCAGCGTCTCGTTCCCTTCAAAGCGGATGCTCGCGACCTCATACTCGCGCAACGATTCCTGTGCAAGAACCGGCACGGCACCCAGGATCAACAGGAAGTACCAACGGAAAAGGGTCATAGGTCGAACAACAAAAAACCCAGCCATCAGACGCTGGGTTTACAAAGACAAAGCACACCCCGGGCGGGATGAAATTTCCCCCCTCCGCCATTCACACGATGCTGTCAATAGTCTTTCTCATCCTCAAAAAAGAAATCTTCATCGGTAGGATAATCGGGCCAAATCTCCTCCATACTTTCGTACGGTTCGTCACTATCCTCCAGTTCTTCAAGGTTTTGAACAACCTCAAGCGGAGCACCGGTGCGGACCGCATAGTCGATAAGTTCTTCCTTTGTCGCCGGCCATGGGGCATCGTCGAGATATGAGGCCAACTCCAATGTCCAGATCATTGTTCACAGCACTCCTTGCTCAACCGCATCAGCGTCAATTAGAACACCTGCCATCAGGGCGCTCTCAATCGTTGAGGGCGAGCTCCTGCTTAATTTTTTGATAGTCTATGTCGTCGAAGAAAAAGTCAACAGGGTTCTGCAGGACGCCGTTCAACCGAACTTCGTAATGCAGATGCGGATTCGTCGAAATGCCTGTGCTTCCACAACGTCCGATCAAGTCGCCGCGTTCCACCGTCTGCCCGGGTCGCACCATCACCTTGCTCAGGTGACCGTACAGTGTGCTGTAGCCAAACCCATGATTGAGGATAATCATGTTCCCAAATCCAGCCTGGGTGCGACCGGCTGAACTGACCGTTCCGTTCCCTGTGGCATAGATCGGCGTCCCGGTATCGTTCGCAATATCGATTCCTTCATGGGGCTTCACCACATTGAAGATCGGGTGCTTCCGCAAGCCGAACCCATGCATCCGGTAGTATCCCTCCATCGGCTTGATGGCGGGGATGTGGGCGAACTTCACCATATTGGCTTTGTATCCTTCGACCGCCTCGCCGTAGCTCACTTGCTGAAGGCTCAACTCCCGTTCGGCACGGTCGACCGTTGAACGCAGTCCGTTCAGGAGATCGTTCACACTGGGGGAAACACCGAAATCAATCCGCTCATCGGTGCCGCCAACTCCCGCCATCCGCGTATCCTCATCAATGCGGGGAAGGTCGGCGAGAAGACGCAGTTCGTTTCCTTGCTCATGAACTGCGAGAAGCTTCTTCTGCAACGTTTCCAGCCGAGCGGAAATCATCTTCATTTGATTTTTCAGAAGGACGTTTTCCGCCCTCAGAGAGGTGTTGCGATAGATACCCAAGCCGAGCGCATCGTCAAGAGCCTGGTTCGTCTCGAACATCACCGCGAGGAATACCATGCCAAGAACCACGGAGAGCAGGGCGAGTTTCGCCTTAAACCACCTTGCCTCCACAAATGTCAACGTGCGGGGAGAAAAATAGTACAGTCTAAATTTGCTCATGCTTTGTTCGTTGGTAGTTTCCGTTTGGATGCTTCAGAGAACTCCGGTGCGCTAACTTCTTGACTTTCGTTAAAAAGCTGACCGAAAATAGAAAATATTTGAGGTTTTGTCAAGCAACAGGGGAAAAAACCTACTCAAAATCATGTTCAAAGTAGTCAATCGCCCTCTTTCCCTTCGATTTCTCGGCAATCGCTGCATCAAGGCGTTTCGAAAACTCCTTCGCGGCATCAAACCCATAGTGTTTCAAGAGATAGTCCAGGGCAATAACCTCAACAATCACCGTAATGTTCTTCCCGGGGAAAATGGGGAGCCTGACATGGGGAATTTCAACTCCCAGGACGTCGGTGTTATCATGATCCAGGCCCGTCCGTGTATACTCCATGTCCCGGCTCCATTCCTGGAGTTCGACGATTATCTCGACCCTTTTCTGGAACCGTATCGACCGGATGCCGAAGATCGAGCGTATATCGATCAGTCCCAGGCCGCGGATCTCCATAAAATGCTTCACCACGTCGGTGCCGGAACCGATCAGGATTCCCTCCCCCTTCCGTGTTATCATTACGACATCATCAGCAACAAGTCTGTGACCTCGCTCAACAAGGTCGAGGGCGATTTCGCTTTTGCCAATACCGGAACGGCCAATCAGGACGACCCCAATCCCATACACATCCATAAACGACCCATGGATGACCGTCTGCGGCGAGAATTGGTCGTCCAGAAAATCGCTGACAAAATAGACCAGCTTCGTCGTCTCGATGGGGGTTTGGAGAACAGGGACGTTCCGTTCGGTGGCGATGCGGATCAGTTCCTCATCCAACTGATTGTCGTTGGTGACGATAACGCATGGCATATCAAACTGAAAAATCGTTTCGAAGGCACGCACCCGTTCCGGAAGACTTAAGTGCTGGAGATACCGGATCTCGGTGTTTCCAACCACCTGGACCCGATCGTACGTAAACAATTCCGTATATCCCGCGAGGGCGAGACCCGGCCGATGGATGTTTTTATCGTGGATCTCCTTGTCAAACCCCACCTCTCCGTTGACGCTCCGCATTTTCAGGCGTGTCTTGTTCCGTTCAAAGAGAAAACCGACGGTGATGCTCTGTTTTCTCGTTTCCTTGAGATTTTCCAATACCATCGTCATACCGTGTCCCTGTTATGCTTTTTCGCGCACGGTGCGGACCTTCTGCCGGTCCTTCGCACGGAGTTTCGCTTTGTACTTTTTGAGTTGGACAATCACTTTCTCCACCGCTCCGTCGATGGACTTCTCAAAATCCTCGGTCTGCTCCTCGGCTTTGAGTCTGCTCCGATACACCGAGGCGATCACCTCGGCAATCTTGACACTCTTCCGCGACTTTTCATATCGAAGAATCACTTCGCATCGGATCACGCCGTCATAGTAGTGACCGAATTTTCCGACAGCGTCTTCTGCGTACTTGACCAGCGTGTGATGCGCTTTGAAATGACGTGAGGTCACGGTCGTATTCATGGGGATCCCCTTTCTCCATCAATTACGCTTTGGGATGAGCCTGGCGGTAGATTTTTTTCATCTGCTCGGTCGAAACATGGGTATAGACCTGTGTTGTGGAAAGGCTTTCATGCCCGAGCAACTCTTTGACGGCGCGGAGATCCGCACCGCGGTTCAACATGTGTGTCGCAAACGAGTGCCGCAGAACGTGCGGCGACTTTTTTTGGGACTCCGACACAGTACCGATACATCGTTGCACGATGGTAAAAACTTTCTCCGGTGAGATCGCCCGGCCATCATCCGACAGAAACACCGTCTCAGGAACGGTCGATGGGGCCGATCGCTTCACCAGCTCGCGCCTGTCCACCAGATAGTTCCTGAGCGCGCTCGTGGCCTGTGTGCCGAGAGGGAGGATCCTTTGCTTGCTCCCCTTCCCGGTGACCTTGATCGTCTTTTGGGCCAGGTCAACCTCGTCCAACCTGAGGTTCACGAGTTCGCTCCGCCTGATACCGGTACTGTAGAAGAGTTCCATGATCGCAGCATCCCGTCGTCCCCGGGGCGTGGAGATGTCCAGTTGCTCAAACAGCGACTCGATGGCTCGTTCATCCAGGAAGGTCGGGAGTCGCTTTTCAGGCCTCGGGCTGACGAGCGTGATCGCCGGATTCAACTTTGTGAGACCGCGACGTTTCGTATAGCGGAAGAAAGAACGCAGGGAGGCGATTTTTCGGGCAATACTGGTTTTGGTGTACTCCTGATCCAGGAGCGAACCGAGGTATGAGCGGAGCAGCTTTTTATCAACGGACTCGAGCGACTCCACCCCCTCCCCGCCCAGGTAGGAAATAAATTGCTGCACATCATTTTCATACGATGTGACCGTATGCGGGGAATAGCGACGCTCGGCATCGAGGTATTCCAGAAACGCACGAATAATGGTCTGCATACGAACACGGGGTCGGAAAAACACTGAACCGCGCCCAATCCTCAGGCGCTCACGGCCATTTCCTCTTTGACGAACTCCTCTTTGCATTCAGGACATTTCAGGTATTCCCCCTTGGCCTGGGAGTATTTCATCACCAGGTAGGTCGATCCGCACACCGTGCAAGCCTGATCCACCGGCTTGTCCCACGACGCAAAATCGCAATCGGGATACCGGGTACATCCGTAAAACGTACGTTTTCCCTTTTTCGTTTTCCTCTCGAGGAGTTCGCCTTCCTTGCACTTCGGGCATTTGACTCCCATCGAGATCGGCTTGGTATTCTTGCAAGTCGGGTAATTGGAACATCCCAGGAAAGTGCCGAAACGCCCCGACTTCACCACCATATCCCCACCGCACAAATCGCATTTGATGCCGATCAGGTGCTGTGTTTTTTCCGCGTCCTCCGCCAGAGGCTTTGTGGTCTTGCAGTTCGGATAGCCAGAGCAGGCCATGAAACGGCCATTCCTCCCCCATTTGATGATCATTTTCTTCCCGCAAACCCCGCAAATCTCATCCGTATCCTGCTGCAGGGATTTCTTGATCCTTGCAGCGTGCTTGTCCACCTTCTCCAGCGACCGGATGAACGGGTCGTAAAAGTCCTGCATCACATCCTCATAAGCCTGTTCTCCCGAAGCAATCGTGTCGAGTTCCTCCTCCATCTTTGCGGTGAACCTGACGTTGAAGATGTTGGGAAAGTGTTCGGTCAGCAGTTTATTCACCTGCATCCCGAGCTCCGTGGCATAAAGCTTCCGGTCGGTATGCTCGACGTATTTCCGGTCGATCACGGTGCTGACGATCAGGGCGTAGGTGCTCGGGCGACCGATCCCGAGGGACTCCAGTTCCTTGACAAGGCTGCTCTCCGTGTACCGCGGCGGGGGCTTGGTAAAATGCTGGCGCGGAAGGATATTTGACAACTTCGCTTTCTGCCCGGCAACGAGATTCTCCGGCAAACGCGAAACGGGATCCTCATCCTCCTTGTCGCCCCCGTTTTCCTCCACCATGTCATCAAAGACCTGGAGGAAGCCTCGGAACTTCGGCAGTTGATCGGTGGCCCGGAACAGATAGTCGCCTCCAACCACATCGACCGAGAGTTGTTCAAACTCCGCGGGAGCCATCTGACATGCGAGAAAGCGGTTCCAGATCAACTCGTACAGCAGGTACAGGTCTTTCTCGAGATGCTTCTTCACAGCTTTCGGTGTAAACTTGATCGACGTGGGCCGTATGGCTTCGTGAGCATCCTGCGAAGCCTTTCCCTTTTTGAAAAGCCGCGCCTCTTTCGGAAGATACTCCTTGCCGTAATTCTCGAAGATATACTCTCGAACCTGGCTGACCGCTTCCGCGCTGAGCCGCGTGGAATCGGTACGCATATAGGTGATGAGGCCCGTCGGCCCCTCTTCCCCCATCTCAACGCCTTCGTACAACTTCTGCGCAAGCATCATCGTCCGCTTGGCCGAGAACCGGAGCCTACGGGCAGCTTCCTGCTGCAGCGTGCTGGTGATGAACGGGGCAGGGGCATTACGCTTGACCGGCTTACGCTCAACACTTTGGATCTCAAATTGCTGTTTCTCAAGATCGGCAAGGTACCCCTGCATTGTCGTTTCATCAGGGATACGCGGCTCCTCGCCGGCAATTTTCATGAGCTTGGCAAGGAACGGTTCGCTCTGCACCGTTTGAAACTCGCCCGTTATGGACCAATACTCGACCGGCACAAACGCGCGGATGCCTTCCTCCCTCTCACAGATCAACCTCAGGGCAACCGACTGGACCCTTCCGGCGGAGAGGCCGTAGTACATCGTTTTCCAGACGAAAGGACTCACCTTGTATCCCACGATGCGATCCATCGCCCGGCGCGCCTGCTGGGAGAGCACCAGGTGCTTGTCGATCTTCTTCGGATGCGCCATGCCGTCCTTCACACCAGCCTCGGTGATTTCATGGAACAACACGCGCCTGACCTTCTTGTTGACATCCTTGATCTCGTCGGCAAGGTGCGCGGCAATCGCCTCTCCCTCGCGATCAGGATCCGTTGCCAGGAAGATCTCATCGGCCTTTCCGGCGCGATCACGGAGCTTCTCGATCACATCGGCTTTTCCCTCGATGTTCTCATAGACCACTCCAAACCCATTCTCGACGTCCACTCCCAGCTTACTCTTGGGGAGGTTCTTGATGTGCCCTACGGAGGCCTCGACAACGTACTCCTTGCCAAGGTATTTATTGATCGTCTTAGCTTTGGACGGCGACTCGACTATGATTAACGACTTTCCCATATCCCCCTAACGTCTAATGAATGGTATCATCGCTGCTGAGCGAGATGCGGCCGTTCGTGCCCGGAGGCATGTCGGCGTCCAGCAGCATCCCGGCGACGAAACTCTTGATTTCCGCAACTCCCACGGAGGAAAATCCCGCGGCCATGATTCTTTCCAGGATAACCTCCATGTCGGCGTTCGTTAAGAGGCCAAGTTGCTTGCACTGAATCAGGTACCCGAAGGCTTCGGGCAGAATCACAAGCTTTTCCGCTTCGTGCAGGATACGGACAGACTGGTTGGTCTCGCTGGATCCATGCACCACGTGCTGACCGACCGACAACCGTTCGAACAGCCATGAGAAGGCCGTCGAGATTTCCGTCTGGGTATACCCACTCTGTGTTAAGAACGAAACATCCACATCGCTCAGCTGCTTGTTCGAGCGGAGCTCATTGACCAGGAACATGATAATTTCCACAATGCGTTCGTGCATACAGCCTACCTTGCTCTCCTCGATCGTTTCCTGAGATGGTACTCTTCCCGTTCCACCATACGCGCTTTTTCCCTTCCTGTGCCGTCGGAATACCCCGACAGGTGAAGCGTGCCATGGATCAGTAACCTGCGCGTTTCCTCTGCAAAGCCGACACCGTATTCCTTTGCCTGTGATCGGGCACGGTCGAGGTTGACATAGAGTTCGCCATCAAACCCCAATCCATCCTGTAGCGGGAACGCCAGCACATCCGTCACATAGTCGTGGCGCAGGAACCGCTTGTTGATGCCCCGGATCCTCCTGCTCCCCACAAACACAACGGAGAGGGACCGGGGCGCAGCAGACTCCGACCGTAGAACGTTCCTGACGGTCTGAAAAGTTTCCCTCCGCGAAAACCGTAACCGGGGATGGGCGTTGACCACCTCGATGGTCAGGGGTGTCAGCGTCCTTTTCGTCCCTTCTTCTCCTTCAACGCAACCAGGCCGCCCGTTTCCTGCCGAACCGGTTGGGGAAGAATATTCTCGGTCAGCGAAAGGGCGATACCGGACAACATCACCTCGGGTCCGAGCGTTGTAAAGTCACCCGAGAGGATCTCACGATCGACATGCGCATAGAGGGAACATCCCCCCTCCCGTTCCACCGTGAGACCGGACAATTTTCCGTTCGATTCCGCCACAAAGGTAATCTCCCCCAGCAACTTGCTGACGACGTAACCGGTACAAAAATGGAGTTGCAGGTGGGCGGTGGGGGTATAGATGGAAATTAAATTCCCTTTGCGATGACCGATGGAAATGTCGGGGTAGATTTCCAAAGCAAGTTTCCGGTGATCGGCCGTATTTTGGATCTCAAACCGGTAGTTGCTCCCCTTATGCTTCGCGGGCACATTCAACGCATGGGCAATTTTCTTGATGTCCGATGCTTTGAACTGGAATTCCTTCAAATCGGGTTTCCTTGGATCATGAGTAAATGAAAAAACCCCGCCTGCCTCTGAACGATGCGAGAACTGCCGAGCAATGCGGGGTGGGGAAAAAAACCGTTGGTCGTGTCGTGTTGTGTCATTCAGGAGTTACTGGCGGTTGCGCCTGCACCCTCTCCTTTATCACCATGGGATCGTGGGCTGGGACAAATATAACCACGTCGTGGGTGATTGTCAAGTTTCGATGCTGATCACCATGTTCTCCGCCGCCGCTTCGCATTCAAACCGGTACCCCCGCGTCTTCACTTCCTTCTTACATTTCTTGAGGATATCGTCCACTTTGTCGTCGCTGTGGTTTTGATCGTGATGGAACAAATAGAGCCGCTTGACGTTCGCCTCCGCCGCCACACGCAGCGTGAAGAGGTAATGGGAGTGTCCCCAGCCGACCCGGTCAATATATTCCTCGGGCGTGTAGGTAGCGTCATGGATCAGGACGTCCGCATCCTTGCAGAAATCGAACACGCGCTGGTTGGGGTCCCCCGTCTGGGCATCGAACTTTTCCTTCACCACGTTTTCAAAATTCACCAGCGAGGCTGCCGCTGCGCGATCGTACGGCTCATTGTCGCTGACATACACCAGCGTTTTGCCAAGGTATTCCAGACGATAGGCAACGGTGAAGCCGGGATGGTTCACGTAGAGCGTGCTGACCTTCGCATCATAGATCTTGAACTCCCCCTCTTCCCGGATCGGCATGAAATTGATTTTCGCCTTGAGTTCATGGAGCTGCACGGGGAAGTAAATCCGGTTCATTTGTTCCGAAATAATTTCACTGAGGGACTTCTCGGCCCGCTCCGTCCCGATGATCGTCAGCTCATTTCCCGAGATAAAAGCGGGCTTGAAAAACGGAAAACCCTGGATATGATCCCAATGCGGATGCGTGATGAGGAGGTATCCATTGACCGACTCACCCTTGTTGATCAGATCGTCGCCGAAACTGCGGATGCCCGTCCCTGCATCGAACATGATCAGCTTGTCGTCGTCCAAACGAAGCTCGAGGCAGGGGGTGTTGCCTCCGTAGCGGACCGTATGTTTTCCGGGGGTTGGGATGGAACCGCGAACCCCCCAGAACTTCAGTTTCATAATTCCCCTTTCCTTCAGATGCGGTAGGTTTTCACATAGTCGACATAATTTTGCGCCGATTGCTCCAGCATGCGTTTTTCTTCCTCCGTCAGCATACGGCGCACGCGTGCGGGGACACCGGCCACCAACGTCCCTTCCGGTACTTCCATCTGTTCCAGGACAACCGAGCCCGCGGCAACGAACGCATAGGGACCCACCGTCGCATTATCCATCACCACGGCCCCCATCCCGATCAGACAAAAGTCCCTGATGGTACAGGCATGAACAACGGCACTGTGCCCGATGGTCACGTTCGATCCGATGATCAGGGGATACTTCTTGTGGGTGACGTGGAGGACGCTGTTGTCCTGAATGTTGGTCCTCTCACCGATACGGATAACGTTCACATCCCCCCGGATGACCGTGTTGTACCAGACGCTGCTGTCTTTTCCGATTTCAACGTCCCCGATGATTTTCGCACCATCGGCAAGGAACACCGACCCGTGCACCCTGGGCTTGATCCCCCGGTACGTAATGAGCACAGATTACCCCCCACCCTTAAAGCGTGGCGGCTGCCAGCCGTTGCGATTCCATTTCTGCAATTGAATTTTGACGCTTCCCAGGATCACCTTCATCTTGGCGGTGATGGGAATCCTGGCCTCGTCGTTGCTGAACCAACCCTCAAAATATCCGGTCAATCCGAATACCCCTTCATAATCCATGCGACCGTCAAAATAGACCACGTCGATGGGATACTCGACCGCCGCTACCTCTTCCTCCTCCTGCTTGTCCACGAAGTTGATAATCGTGTTGACCTGTTTGTTATCAATGAAGGTCGGGACGACCACTTCCTTCTTTTGCCGGACATATTCCCGGGCATAGAAGAAGAGGGAGAGCCCGTCCTGAAGCTTGTCCGTCACTGCGAAGGTATCGACCTTCTCAATGACTCTCTCCCCTCCGGATTTCCTCCGCGCATTCTCAATAATAACCCTGTTGCTGTCATAATCGAATGAGAAAAACCTCGAGAGAATCTCGTTTTTTGTGCTGTCATCCGCGATCCAGGAGTAGGAGAACATCCCCTGATCAATCTCACTGATAAAGCGAATGTGGAGATCGACGAACGGAAGGCTCGGGTTCGAATCGATCCATGAGTATGCCTTGTAGATGGTGCGTCCGTTCCTCTCAAACCTGTCGGCGATGCGAAACCGGATGGTACCCAGGTTGAAGAAGGAGTAAGTGACCTTATATTCCAGTTCCTCCCCCACTTGCAGGACTGAGCCGTTGGCGGGGGATGCTGTCAACCCTTCCTCATCCCCCAGCACGGGGGGTATCCCCTGCATCACCAGCAAGCCGCCTACGGTAGCGGCGAAAACGACCAACCGATGCCATCGACCGGGGAACTGCTTGCCACTCAGAAGTCTCATAGCGTTCTTAATTCAGCTTCGCGATCTTCTCGGCTTCCGGAAACAGTGTCAGCGCTTTCTGAAACTGCCCATCGACCTTCAGCATCAACGGATACCATCCTTCATTTCCCCAGAAGCTTCGAGCGATGGTCGCCTTGAGGCGAAGTTTGAGATACCCAAAATCCGTCTCATACTCCTTTTCGTCGATCTTGACGTCGCTCTTCTGAAGAGAAGCACGGAAGTCTTTCATCATCGCATCGCTCACCGAGAACGAATCCCGGTACAGTGCGAAATTCCCGGCGTATTTCGAACGAAGAGCCGCCCCGTCCGCATCAAGGAACGAGACTGCGAACTGTTCCACTAACCCGCGCCGCAGTACCGCCTGAGTCAGGGTCGTCAAGGGTTGATTCTTTACCACGTAGTCCGGAGTGATGCCCCCGCCACCGTAGACCATCCGGCCGCCGCTGGTCCGGAACACGGGTCTCGAGGTATCCCCCTCAACTTTGTGATCGAGGTTCTCCCCCTCTGCTTCCTGTCGTTCAAATGCTTCCCGCTGGTATTGTTCTTTCTCCTTCCCGGCGTACTCCCGTTGAATCAACCGGCCACTCGGCGTGTAGTACTTGGCGATGGTCAGGCGCAGGGCGGAATCGTCCCCCAGCTTCCATTGCCGCTGCACCAACCCTTTGCCAAAACTCGTTTCCCCGACCACCAACCCCCGGTCCCAATCCTGTATTGCCCCCGCGACAATCTCGCTCGCGCTCGCGGAAAAATTGGTCACCATCACGATCAACGGAAGGTTTTCGTACGGCTGACCGGTCTTGGCAAAAAACGCGTCGTCGAATTCCGGCTGGCGGGCCTTGGTATAGACGATCTTCCTGGGATTGTCCGCCGTCCCCCCGTCGAGAAAGAGATCCGCCATGCGGAAAGCCTCTTCGAGGAACCCGCCGGGGTTGTAGCGCAAATCGAGGATCAATCTCTTCATCCCCTGCCGCTTGAGGTCGGCAAGCGCCTTGTTCATTTCCTCGGAGGTCCGTTCGTTAAACTTGTTGACGCTGATATAGCCGATCTCGCCCGTCACCATCATGGAGATATCGACGCTGTTCTGTAATATTTCATCCCTGACGATCACAAAATCAAGAAGGTCCTTATTGCCCGGTCGTTTGATCGACACCTTCACCTTCGTCCCCTTCGGCCCCTTGAGCCTCGACATCACATCGTTGTTCGAATAGCCGATGGCGGAGCTGTCGTTGATGCGCACAATCCGGTCGTTGGAAAGCACGCCAATCCGGGCGGAGGGACCTCCGCCAATGGTCTCCATGACGAGGATCGTATCGTTCAACACCCTGAA
>JACPUH010000100.1 GCA_016192345.1 Ignavibacteriales bacterium
GGCAAATCGACGACGGTCAGCATTACGGGGACAAACTTTGAGACGGGTGTAACGACGGGAGTGAGTTTTGGGGCAGGGATTACGGTGACGTCATTCTCTGTGACGAATGCGACGACGATCTCCGCTGTTCTTAACATCCCCACGACTGCGGCAGGCGGGGTGAGAGATGTGTCGGTGACGAATGCAAGTCCTGGAGGAGGAACTGTGACAAAAACGGGAGGATTTACGGTCACGATCCCTGTCTCAGTTGAAGGGGATGGATCGGTGATACCGGAGAACTTTGTTTTGGAAGATGCGTATCCGAATCCCTTTAATCCTACAACCACTATTCGTTTTGGATTACCGGAGCGGAGCTCGGTGGCAATCCGGATTTATGATGTATCGGGCAGAGTCGTTGCCGACCTGGTGAATGCCGAGATGCAGGCCGGGATGTTCCAGGTGCAGTGGAACGCCGCCTCGGTCTCCAGCGGCACCTACCTGGTGCGCATGTCTGCCGCGTCGAGCGAATCGGGCAAGACCTTCTCCACCTCGAAGAAAGTCTCTTTGGTGAAATAACCCGCCCACTTTGTCATTCCCGCACGCTTCTGGCGGGAATCCAATCCAAGCAACTCTTTATCAACGCCAGCTCAGCAATGGGCTGGCGTTTTTGCGTCGGTTTTCTGGAAAGGGCTGAAACCCAAGCACTGCGTGGAAAAACATTGTTTTGACTTGATCTTATGATGTCACCCCTTCGGGGTTGTGAGACGTTTGTAATGGCTCTGGTTATAACAATTCCATCCCTTCGGGATTGGATTGCCTGTCGGGAAAGCCCGAAGGGCTGACATTACTATAACCGAGCAATCAAAAGGGAACTGAAACCCAAACACTGCCAGGAAGAAACATCTTTTTTTTGACTGGATCTTATGATGTCACCCCCGCCTGCGTGACTGCGCCAGCCCGCCGATGCACGTTGTGCTTAGGCGGGCCCCCCCGAACGACTGCTTGCCAGACCATGCCGTTAGGGCGGGTCGTTCAGTCGGGCGGGGAATCCAGTACAAGCAACTCTTTTCAACGCCAGCCAATGTTCCGGCTGGTGTTTTTGTTTAGTCCCGAAATGGTGTCTGTAAGAGAGTCGTGTCTTTGTGCCTTTTGTGATCTTTTGCGGCCAATTCATTTTGGAAGAAGTTCTACAAAGAAAAAGATAAGAGAGGATTACAGAGAAAAGTTGTTCCCCGTGTCCTTCGGAGTCTCTCCGTGTAATGCCTTTTTCTCCGAAACTGAGGCACCACCGCGCGGAAATATGGAAAAAAATATGCCGGGTGAGACGATCCCGGTTACGGGTGAATCGGTCCGCCGTGGTTCTTCAGGAAACCACCGCCGCGCCGGGAAAGGACTGCCTGGATTTCAGCAAGGATGGCAAGTGCGATCTCTTCAGGAGACTCCGCCCCGAGGTCGAGGCCGATGGGGGTATGAAGCCGGGCGCGCTGTTCTTCGGTCGGATGAAATCCGCTTTCATCCAATTTCTGGAGAAGCAACTCGGTCCGCTGTTTCGGACCGAGCAGACCAAGGTAACGGAGCGGAGTGGGGAGGAGGTGCCTGAGAATTTCGAGATCGTGCAAAAAGTTATGGGTCATGATCACGACGACACCGTGTGGGCTGAATTCAAGTTTCTCGTGGTATTCCTCCGGGCGCGCGAGCGAGAGCCTGTCGGCCGTGGAGAACCGTTCCTTCGTGAGAACAGCCTGACGGTGGTCCACCACGGTGACATGCCAGCCCAACTCTTTTGCCAGTCGGGCCACCGGAATCGCGTCCGATCCCGCCCCGATGATGACCAGCGGGACCTGGGGGGAAAGAAACTCTATGAAAGCCTCGACCGATCCGTGGGTCAGGCGGTACTCTTTGTTCGCGGATCGCCCGAGCTTGAGAGCCTCGTGGCAATCTTCCAGCAATGCGGAGGTGAGGAAAGGCTCTTTCATATCCTCCGTTACGGTCCCATCCTCCGAAAGCGTAACGCGCGCCCCTACGTGCACCTTGATTTCCCCCTCGACCCGGAAGACGGTGGCCATGACCCCCGCTTTTTGTTGACGGAGGCAGTCATGGAAAAATCGGAACTGGAGAGCCCCCTGTGGGTGGGTCACTGGCTCCAGCAACAGGTGGATGATCCCGTTGCATCCCTGGTTAAGCCCCCAGGCATCCGCATCGGAAACCATGTCATAAACCGCGAGCTGGGCCTTGCCGTTCATGACGTGGAGCTTTGCCTTCTCGAGCACATCTGCCTCAAGGCATCCGCCGCTGAGAGAACCGATGGTTGCGTCCGCGTCAGTCATCAACATGCGCGCCCCGGGACGGCGGTACGTGGACCCTTTGACTTTGACCACGGTTGCCAGGGCAAGCTTGGTGGGGGAATGCTGGAGGGATTCGTACGCCTCAAGGATATTTAGAAGTTCTTTCATGGCTGAGAAATTGCCCACCCGAAACACGAATCACGCTAAAAGAAATATTTAGAAGCCATCTCAAAAACCTTATTCTTGCTGTCGTGAGCCACAAGGAACACAAAGATCACAAAATTCTTTAAAGTTTTTCTTTGTGCTTTTTGTGACCTTTTGTGGCTAATACATTTTTGAGATAGGTTCTAGTGTGGTTAGCGTTTTTCGTGGGAAACGCATAACGCAAAATGTTCGCAGAACTCCGGTTCTTTACCTCCAGAGGGCCAGGATTGCTCCACAGACGAGGTAGGAGACAAGGATATACCCCGAGTTGATCCCCCAGAGGGCGATCGGACGTTTCATGAAGTTGACCTCGTTGTTGTACGTCGGCGCTCCGTTAAATCCAGCCCAGCACACGAACCCGACCATGGCGCCGGTCTCCACGGTGGTCGCCCCCGCGAAGTTGATAATGTTCGCGAGTACATAACATGACATCAATCCAAGAATGAACGACCTCACGTACATCGTCGCATTGGAAGCGTTCTTCAATTCTTCCTTGCTCTTCCCGATGAGTTCCATCCATTGTTTCGCGAACAGGGCGGGTGAATACCAGAGCCCTCCCAGCATGAACATCACAACGGCGCAGACAAGCACGGCGACGTAATTCAGCGGCATGACTTCCATGGGAACCTCCCGAAGGTAGGCAGAGTGGTTAGGTCAGGGTGAATGGACGAATACGATTCTCAATTTTCTTACTCCTGGATCATGGAGAGCCGGTTGTTTTCCACGCTGTAGTGCATCGGTGCAACCATGATCTTCGGATACCGGAGTCGAAGGCGTTTCGTCTCGCTCAGAACAAAGTCGATCTCGTTGCCAATCTCGAACATCGGGGCGAATTGCATGAAGTGGTCCTCCGCCTTCTGGCGTTCCCACCCGGCAGAGCCGACAAGTCCGTCAATGAATTGCTCTTTCCTGGCGACGAGGTTTACCATGCCGCAGTTCGAATGGCCGATGAGCGCGATGTGTCGTATCCCGCCGACCGAGATCGCGTAGGAAACCTTGAATTCGCTATAGCGAAGATTCGCTCCCCCGGAGCGAATGATGAAAGAAAAATTGTCGGGGATGCGGAGGTGCTTCCTGTTATCCATACACATGCCGATGAGAAGCTGGGCGGAGGCATACGAATCCAGGGGCCTGCCGAGATTGTGATATTCCAGGAGCAAGCCGATCGGCGTGGACCGGTATGCGGCAGGGATATGGTCGGCTGAATCGATCGAAAGGAGACGCTGCATAGGGGAGCTAGGGCCTTAAGGATCTGAAGGGCGTTTCATGGACGGGGGCCAATAAACGGTAATGCAATCACAGATGCAACCTATTTTGGGAGGCTCCGGTCCCTTCCTGTTCATCATCCGCCGAGGTCCCCGTCTTTCCGGAGATCGCCGGGCCGGATCGGCAGCTTGCGGATCCGGGCACCGGTGAGGGCGAACAACGCGTTACACACAGCCGGTGTTGCGGGGGGAAGGCCTGGTTCTCCAATCCCTCCCATGGGAGCGGTGCTCTTGATGACATGGACCTCTACCTTCGGCGTCTCATCGATTCGCATGATCGGGTAGGTGTCGAAGTTTTCCTGCTCGACGCGCCCCTTGTTCACGGTGATCTCTCCATAGAGAGCGGCGGAGAGACCATAGATGATTGCTCCTTCCACCTGGGCCTCGATCGTGTCGGGATTGATCACCTGGCCGCAATCGAGCGCCACGACGATACGGTGGACCACAGGTCGTTCGTCGTCGTTCACCGAAACCTCGGCTGCTTCTGCGACGACGGTCCCGAAATCCTCGCAACAGGCGAGACCGAGCGCGTGTCCCTTCGGGAGTGGCTTTCCCCAGCCGGCCTTTTCGGCCGCCAGTTTCAAGGCGGCTTGAACACGGGGTTTCTCGTTCAACATCTGCAGGCGAAATGTCAGCGGGTCTTTCTTCGCCGCCGCCGCACATTCGTCCACAAAGCTCTCCACGATCCAAATATTCTGTGAGGGACCGACCGAGCGCCAGGCGCCGATCGGAACGCCCGTTTCGATCAGATGGTAGTCGACGCTATAGTTGGGAATCTCGTACTCCGGTACGGCGGCGGAGACGACAAGCCCTTTCGAGTTCGGCCCGACGATCCGGTGCGTCCAGGCGACGAGGGAACCGCTCTTGTCCAATCCCGCAGCCAACTCATTGTACGTGCATGGACGATAGAGGTCATGCATCATGTCGTCATCGCGTGTCCACACAACTTTTACCGGTGCGTCGACGGTCTTGCCGACTCTCACCGCTTCGGCGACAAAATCCGAAGAGAGCCGTCTCCCAAACCCGCCGCCGATTTGCATGACGTGTACCGTTACCTTCTCTGCGGGGAGACCCGTAACGCGGGCCGCTTCCCGTTGGGCTCCCTGGGGCGATTGTGTCGGTGCCCAGATGATACACTCGTCCGCTTTGACATGGGCAACACAGTTCATCGGTTCCATGGTGGCATGGGCGATAAGTGGGGCGTAATAGCGTCCTTCCACGTTCGTTGCCGCCGACCGAAGAGCTGCCGCAGGGTCGCCGGCTGTTTTTTCGACCGTCCCGCTCGTTTTGGCCGTCTCTTCGAACCTCTTCCAGATCCCGCTGCTGCTGAGCTCCGCGTTCTTCCCTTCATCCCATCGGATGGACAACGCGGCGCGTCCCTGGATTGCCGCCCATGTGTTGGTGGCGAGAACGGCTATTCCTCCTTCGATCTGGACGACGTCCTTGACTCCGGGGACCTGTTTCGCTTTCGTCGCGTCGAACTCTGCCACGGTGCCGCCGAAGACCGGCGATCGGGCTACTGTCGCATAAAGCATCCCGGGGACCTTTACATCGATGCCGAAAACTGCAGAGCCGTTGACCTTCGACGGAGTATCGAGTTTCTTCATCCGCCTGCCGATGATCTTGAAGTCCTTCGGGTCTTTGAGGGTCGGGTTCTCCGGCACCGGGAGCGTGCCGGCACTGGTAGCCAGCTCGCCGTATCCGAGTTTCTTTCCGGTGGACCGGTGAATGACCGTGCTGTTCTCCGCAAAACATTCGGCGACCGGAACATTCCATTTCTGTGCGGCGGCGGCGACGAGCATTTCCCTCGCGGCGGCTCCCGCTTTGCGAAGTCGTTCATACGATCCGCGTACACTGTTACTTCCACCAGTCCCCTGGCTCCCGTATTTGTTCGGATGTGCCGATGCTTGTTCACACCGCACCTTCTTCCAATCGGCTTCCAGCTCCTCCGCCACGATCATCGGAAGAGAGGTCAGCACCCCCTGGCCCATTTCGGACTTTGCAACGGTGACCGTGATCGCTCCGCTTGGATCGATCCGGAGGAACGCGTTCGGCTCAAAGGGCTCAAGAAGGACGGGAGGAAGCTCGCCCGACTTCAGCAGGACGGGGAGGGAAAAGCTGAGAAGGAGTCCGGTCCCAGCGGCGCCGGAGACTTTCAGAAAATCGCGTCGGTTCAGGGTCGTATTCATTTCGCGCCCCCCTTCACACCGCTCGAAGCGGCAAGATGGATGGCACTGCGGATCCGGTTGTATGTTCCGCATCGGCAGATGTGGCCGGACATCGTGTCGTCGATATCCTTGTCGGTAGGGGAGGGTTTTTCCTTTAACAATGCCGCGGCCGACATGATCTGGCCTGATTGGCAATACCCACATTGTGGCACATCCAGCTCGATCCATGCTTTTTGCAATGGGTGACTGCTTGTTGCAGAAAGGCCCTCAATGGTGGTGACCGATTTTCCTTCACAGCCGGCGATGGCGGTGATGCAGGAGCGGACCGCTTCGCCGTCGAGATGCACGGTGCAAGCCCCGCACTGCGCAATGCCGCATCCGAACTTGGTGCCGGTCAGCCCGATAACATCGCGCAACACCCAGAGAAGCGGCATATCGGGCGTTACGTCGACAGACTGTTTCTTTCCGTTCACGGTAAAGGCAATGTCAGCCATAAGACAACTCCTTTCAAAGGAATCGACGTGTGCGGGGGCCTGGTCGTGTGGTGACGAATGTGTTAATGTAGAAAAAGCGGGGGATAAAGGAAAGGGTTAAGTGGTCGCGTGGAGGAAAATCATCCCAAGCTGCAACAGTTATTTTTTTCCCCTTCCGATGAAGAATCGTCACTGTATGGTTTTTTCCCAGGCCGGATA